>JAGSHH010000016.1 GCA_023954655.1 Colwelliaceae bacterium | reverse complement strand
GCACATGATTGTATGGTCGGCAATAATTGTATTCTTGCAAATAATGCATCGATTGCAGGTCATGTCCATGTTGGTGATTATGCAATCTTAGGTGGCATGACAGGTGTTCATCAATTTTGTCATATTGGTGCACATAGTTTTATTGCTGCAACATCGCTAATTTTAAAAGATGTTCCACCATACGTTATGGCTTCAGGTAATGCGGCAAAACCATTCGGTTTGAATTCAGAAGGTTTAAAACGTCGAGGCTTTTCAAGCGAAACTATTCGTGGAATAAAGCAAGCTTACAGGAAAGTATATCGTCAAAGTTTAACGATTGAAGAAGCACTGATTGAAATTAAAGATAATATTGAATCAAGTGATGAGTTAACGCTTTTTACTGATTTTATTCAATCTTCTAGCCGCGGCATTATCCGTTAATCTTCTGAATGATGAATTCAGAAATTCTTATAGAATCTTCGAACCAAGCCCCTGTGTTTGCTATTGTTGTAGGTGAACATTCTGGGGATACCTTAGGTGCAGGGTTAATGGCATCATTAACAAAGCGCTTTCCTCAAGCAAAGTTCGTTGGTATTGGCGGCCCAAAAATGCTGGCACTCGGTTTTGACAGCTTATTTGATATGGAAGAGTTGTCAGTAATGGGGATTTTTGAAGTATTAGGGCGATTGAAACGCCTTTTTCATGTTAAAGATAGCCTTGTTGAACACTTCACTCAAAATCGTCCAGATGTCTTTATTGGTATTGATGCACCAGATTTTAATTTGCGACTTGAATTGCAATTAAAAGATCAAGGTATTAAAACTGTACATTATGTTAGTCCAAGTGTTTGGGCATGGCGACAAAAGCGAATATTCAAGATAGAAAAAGCGACAAATATGGTACTTTCATTATTGCCCTTTGAAAAAGCTTTTTATGATGAACATCAAGTTCCTTGTTCTTTTGTAGGCCATTCTCTTGCTGATGATATTCCAATAGAATCGGATAAAATTGAAGCCAGAAAAGCACTTTCTTTATCTGAAAATGACAAAATACTTGCACTTATGCCAGGTAGTCGCGGAGGAGAATTAACGCGATTAGTTGAACCGTTTTTGCAAACTGCTCAACAGTTGTATTTGAAAGATAAATCATTAGTTTTTATCGCACCGATGATAAGTGAAAAACGGGCGAAACAATTTGAAGTACTAAAATTAGAACATGCTCCTGATTTACCTGTAAAAATTATCATAAATAAAACACAACAAGTGATGGCAGCAAGTGATTGTTTATTAACGGCATCAGGTACAGTCACGTTAGAAGCTGCATTGATAAAAAGGCCGATGATCATTTGTTATAAATTTAATTTTATTACATATGTGATTGCTAAATTAATGGTGAAACTAAAATGGTTTTCATTGCCCAACTTACTTGCTGGCAAAGAACTTGTGCCGGAACTATTACAACATGATGTTGTGCCTGAAAAAATACTCCCGTTAGTTATGGAACGATTGTATGAAGACCAATCGAAACTTAATCAGGAATTCATCAATATTCATCAAAGTTTAAAGCAAAATGCTAGTGAAAAAGCGGCTGATGCAGTTGTTACACTACTTTCTAATGATTAATAAAAATGAAACTAAAGAATAAAGAGTTATTTGGCAATGGCTAAAGAAAAAATTGATTTTCCTCCGTTTGAATACCCTATTGCTTATAGTATTGCTGGTGTCGATGAAGTAGGTCGAGGCCCTCTAGTTGGCGATGTAGTTACCGCCGCGGTTATTCTTGATCCAGATAACCCTATTGAAGGTTTAATGGACTCGAAAAAACTATCAGAAAAAAAACGTCAGTTACTTTCCGAAGAAATTAAAGAAAAAGCATTAGCTTGGTCAATTGCTAGTGCAACGCCTGAAGAAATAGACACGTTAAATATTTTACATGCCACTATGCTTGCAATGCAGCGTGCTGTTCAAGATTTATCGATTGAACCTGATCATGTATTAGTTGATGGTAATCGGACGCCTAGTTTTCATGGTGAACATGGCCAAATTGCCAGTCAATTTGTCGTTAAAGGTGATGATCGTGTAGCTGAGATTAGTGCAGCTTCAATTATTGCCAAAGTGGCCCGTGATAATGAAATGATAGAGCTTGATAAAGTTTATCCTCAATATGGCTTTGCCAAACATAAAGGCTATCCAACTAAAGCGCATTTAGAGAAAATTATTGAGTTTGGTGTGTTAGACTGCTATCGGAAAAGTTTTAAACCCGTAGCAGCAGTTATCGCTAATAATTCTAATTAAAAATAGCGCCAATAGAAATTAAAATGTCAGAACAAGAAAATCAACCTATAGCAATAGAAGAAGCCGTTACAGAGCATGTGCCTCGTTTTGTCCATTTGCGTGTGCACAGTGATTTTTCAATGTGTGATGGATTAAATAAAGTTAAGCCTATTATTGCTAAAGCTGCTGATCTAAAAATGCCAGCTATTGCATTAACTGATCAAACTAACATGTGCGGTTTAGTTAAATATTATCATGCGGCACATGGAGCAGGATTAAAACCCATTATTGGTAGCGACTTTTGGGTGAAAAGTGATGAACTTGAAGATGAATTATCACGGTTAGTCATTATTGCGAGTAATAATGAAGGCTATAAAAACCTCACAGAATTAATGTCAAAAGCTTATCTTCGTGGTCATATTCAAGGTAAAGCAGTAATAGATAAAAACTGGTTGATAGAGTATTCAACTGGTCTGATTTTGTTATCAGGTGGACGTGAAGGCGACATTGGTCTTGCTTTATTAAAAGGTAATCACGATCTTGTTGAAGAGATGGTTGCTTTTTATCAGCAACACTTTCCTAATAATTACTTTTTAGAACTAATTCGTACTGGTCGAGATAATGAAGAAAACTATATTCATTTAGCCGTAGAGTTAGCATATAAAAAAGATCTTCCTGTCGTTGCCACCAATGAAGTTGTGTTTAATTCCCCTGACTTATTTGATGCACATGAAATTCGAGTTGCCATTCATGATGGTTTCACCCTAGACGATAAACGTAGACCTAAAAAATATAGTCCTGAGCAATTTCTTCGCTCTGAAGAAGAAATGATCGAGCAATTTAAAGATATACCTGAAGCGATAGAAAATACCATTGAAATAGCTAAACGTTGTAATGTCACTGTGACATTGGGTGAATATGTTTTGCCTGATTTTCCAACAGAAGGTTTATCTATTGAAGACTTTTTGGTGAAAGTGTCTGAAGAAGGTTTACAAGAACGTCTAGAGTTCCTTTTTGATAAAGATGCGGATGATTTTGAAGAAAAAAGAAAACCTTATGATGAACGCTTAAAAATAGAACTCGATGTTATTAATAATATGGGTTTTCCCGGTTATTTTTTAATCGTAATGGAGTTTATTCAGTGGAGTAAAGATAATAATATTCCTGTTGGTCCTGGTCGAGGTTCTGGCGCCGGCTCATTAGTAGCATATGCACAAAAAATTACCGACTTAGACCCACTCGAATATGATTTGCTTTTTGAGCGTTTTTTAAATCCCGAACGTGTTTCAATGCCAGATTTTGATGTTGATTTCTGTATGGATAGACGTGATGAAGTGATTGATCATACTGCTGAGTTATATGGTCGAGATGCGGTTTCTCAAATTATTACTTTTGGTACGATGGCAGCTAAGGCTGTAATTCGAGATGTTGGTCGTGTGCTAGGCCATCCTTATGGATTTGTTGATCGTATTTCTAAACTTGTACCCCCCGATCCAGGAATGACATTAGCAAAAGCGTTTGAAGCTGAGCCTAAGTTACCTGAGGCATATGCACAAGACAGTGAAGTTAAAGACCTTATAGATATGTGTAGAACGCTTGAAGGTACTACACGAAATGCAGGTAAACATGCTGGTGGGGTTGTCATCTCACCTACAACGATTACTGATTTTTCTCCGCTGTATTGTGATGACGAAGGTAAAAACCCCGTCACACAGTTTGATAAAAATGATGTTGAAGATGCAGGTTTAGTTAAATTTGATTTCCTTGGGCTTCGAACGCTAACTATTTTGCAGTGGGCCGTAGAAATAGCCGATGAAAAATTAATTAAAGCAGGTAAAGAGCAAATTGATATACCATCAATTCCGCTCGATGATAAAAAATCATTTTCGATGTTATTACGATCTGAAACCACCGCGGTATTTCAGCTTGAATCTAGTGGTATGAAATCACTGATAGATAAATTAAAACCTGATTGTTTTGAAGATATTATCGCTCTTGTGGCATTGTTCAGACCTGGACCATTACAGTCAGGCATGGTTGATAACTTTATTGAACGTAAACATGGTCGTGAAGAAGTTAGTTACCCTGATGCTACTTGGCAGCATATTGATCTAAAACCGATTCTTGAACCTACCTACGGTATTATTTTATATCAAGAGCAAGTTATGCAAATTGCTCAGGTGCTTGCTGGTTATACGCTTGGCGGGGCGGATATGTTACGTCGTGCGATGGGTAAGAAAAAACCAGAAGAAATGGCAAAGCAACGAGCAGGCTTTGAACAGGGTGCTGTAGATCGTGGTGTTGATGGCGAACTTGCCATGAAGATATTCGATTTAGTAGAAAAATTTGCGGGTTACGGTTTTAACAAATCTCATTCTGCCGCTTATGCATTAGTTTCGTATCAAACGTTATGGATGAAAGCTCATTTTCCAGCGCCGTTTATGGCTGCAGTTATGTCTGCGGATATGGATAACACAGATAAAATTGTAACCCTTGTTGATGAATGTAAAAACATGGAAATTGATTTATTACCACCTGATGTGAATAGTGGCCAATATAAATTTACTGTGAATGATGATGACCAAATTGTGTATGGAATAGGCGCGGTAAAAGGTGTTGGTGAAGGACCTATTGAAGCAATTATTGCTGCACGTGAAGAAGGTGGTGAATTTGTTGATTTATTTGATTTTTGTGCACGACTCGATTTAAAGAAAACCAATAAACGTGTACTTGAAAAGCTTATTAAATCGGGCGCTATGGACGCATTGGGACCGAAACGAGATCCGAACAAAAAAGAAGGTCCTCATCGAGCAGCATTATTCGAAACATTACCAGAGGCTATTAAAGCGGCTGAACAGCATGCAAAAGCACAATCATTAGGACAAGATGACTTATTTGGCTTAATAAATGAAGAACCAGAGGATACTCGTCAAGCGTTTAAAGACGTTCCAATGTGGCAAGAAGAAGTTTGGCTTGACGGAGAGAAAGAAACCTTAGGTTTATATTTAACAGGCCATCCAATTAATCGTTACTTAAAAGAAATAAAAAAATATGCTTCAGCTCGACTGGTTGGCATGCAACCATCAGGGAAAGATCGAACTGTCACAGCTGTTGGTTTAGTAATTGGTGTTAGAGTATTAGTTAATAAACGCGGTAGACGATGGGCGCTTGTTACTCTTGATGATCGCAGTGCTCGAATGGACGTAAGGTTGTTTCCTGATGATTACGATAACTTTGCCGATATGCTTGTTACTGATGCTATTTTAGTTTGTAGTGGACAGGTCAGCTTTGATGATTATTCCGGAGGGCTTACAATGACCGGCCGAGATATCATGACAATTGCTGATGCACGTGAAAATTATGTGACATCATTAGATATTGCAGTCGATCGAAATGTTATTTCTGATAAGTTTATAGAAGAGTTTTCACAAGTATTGTCACCTTATAAGGATGGTACTTGTCCAATTCGTGTCTTTTATCAAAGAGATGAAGCAAAAGCTATGCTAGAATTGGGCGTACAATGGCGAGTAACCCCTGCTGATGCATTATTGCATCAATTAAAAACATTGCTGGGTGAAGATAAAATAGCCTTAGAATTTAAATAGGTAGTGCTTGGTTTTAATGAAATTAAGCGTTATTAAGCAAGAATATTAGTATATAGAACATAGGTAAGTAGAACATATGTCATTTAATTTTTTAGACTTTGAGCAACCGATTGCGGAACTTGAAGCAAAAATAGAAGAATTACAATTAGTGAATAATGGCCAAGAGTTAAACCTTGACCTTGAAGAGCAAATCACACAATTACGTGCGAAAAATAAAGAACAAACGCAAAAAATATTTGCAGGGTTAGATCCTTGGCAAACTGCTCGTGTTGCTCGTCACCCTCAACGTCCATATACATTAGATTATTTACCGAGAATCTTCACTGATTTTGATGAATTATGTGGTGATCGTGCATATGCAAATGACAATGCCATTATTGGTGGCACAGCACTTTTAGATGGTAAACCTGTCATGGTTATAGGTCATCAAAAAGGTCGTTCAACTTCAGAAAAAGTGAAGCGTAACTTTGGTATGCCTCGTCCAGAAGGTTATCGTAAAGCTTTACGTTTAATGGAAATGGCAGAACGTTTTAATATGCCGATTATTACTTTTATTGACACTCCTGGTGCATATCCTGGTATTGGTGCTGAAGAGCGCGGTCAAAGTGAAGCTATTGCTATGAATTTAAAAGTAATGGCCCGTTTAAACGTTCCTATTGTTTGTACCGTTATCGGTGAAGGTGGTTCTGGTGGTGCTTTAGCCATCGGTGTAGGTGATAGAGTTAATATGTTGCAATACTCTACTTATTCTGTAATTTCACCTGAAGGTTGTGCTTCAATTTTATGGAAAACTGCTGAGAAGTCTTCGACAGCGGCTGAAGCAATGGGCATTACAGCAAAACGTATTAAAGAATTAGAATTAATTGATAATATTGTTGAAGAGCCATTGGGCGGCGCTCACCGTGATATGGATGAAATGGCGGCATTTTTAAAACAAGCAATCAAAAAAGATTTAACTGACTTGGAAGGTTTATCAAAAGAAGAGCTCATAGAAAAACGTTATGACCGATTGATGTCTTTTGGTTATTGTTAAATATCACTTTTTTTTATTCATCTTTGTAGGTCGAGTTTTCTCTCGACAAGCTAGAATTTATTGAAAGAAACTTTGGCCTACACAAGAATGATTTTAAATACCTTAAAAAATTGTCTAGTCAAATATCCTGAAACGCCAATCGTTGTAGCTTACAGTGGTGGTATTGACTCCCAAGTATTACTTCACGCTGTTAGCAAGTTAGTACAAAATAAAACTGTTACTAATCGTATACTTGCTATTCATGTTAACCATGGGCTGAGTCCATTGGCTGAGCAGTGGCAAAATTTTTGCAAGCAACAATGTCAGCAATTAAACATTGAATTTCAAACCATTGAAGTTGAAATCTTAAATAAACCTCGTACTAGTATAGAAGCACAAGCTCGGGATAAACGTTATCAAGTTTTAGAAAACTTGAGTCCGGATAACGCTTTAATACTGACAGGGCATCATCAAGATGATCAAGTTGAAACCTTCTTTTTATCGTTAAAGCGTGGCTCTGGATTGAAAGGATTATCAGCGATGGGACAGTATTCTTCATTTGGGAATAAAAGTCAGTTTTTACTCCGTCCTTTGTTACATATTACAAGAGCAGAAATTGAACTTTATGCGAAAGAGCATAATCTCAAATGGATTGAAGATGAGTCAAATTCTGATATCAGTTTTGATAGGAATTTTTTAAGAAGAAATATTTTACCGCAACTAAAAGAACGTTGGTCAAACTTTAATGGGACAGTAAGTCGTAGTATTCAGCATTGCCAGGATGCTCAACAAATTTTAGATGAAATTGCAGCTCAAGATCTAACTCACTGTTTAGTTGATAGTCATATTTTAGATATTTCATCATTATTATTGCTCTCACAACCTAGGTTTAATCAAACCATTCGATTTTTTATTGCACAACATAATCAATTGATGCCAAGTGTTCAGCAGTTATTACAACTTCACGAGCAGTTGTCTAACGCAGGAAAAGATAAATCACCAGAGGTAAAGCTTGGAGATATTTGGTTAAGACGTTTTCAAGATAAACTTTATTTAACTTCTGATCAGCAATCAGTAGCACAATGGCAATGTGATATAGACTTAAGTGGCGAGCAAAAAGAAATAACATTACCTGATCATTTAGGTAAATTAATTTTTAACGTTGTTGATGCAAGTCTAGATGAAGATGGGCTTGGTGAGAAGAAATATACAACAGATAAGTTAAATGAAAATGAAATTTGCTCACTATCAGTGCCAAAAAATATAGATACAATAAAAATTTCTTTCTCTCATGGTAACCCTAAGTGTTTACCTGATTTTCGCCACAAAAGTCGTTCATTTAAAAAGGTACTACAAGAATTATTTATTCCGCCATGGGAAAGAAAAAGACTACCATTATTGTATGTAAATGATGAATTAGCAGCTGTTGTTAACTCATTTGTTTGCCAACCATTTTTATTGAATAAACATCAAAGAAAAATTAAAGTTCACTGGGTTAAAAAGTCAGGTTAGAATGAACATATATGAGCCAGTTGGTTCTATTATCCTACAATTATTATAACAATCGGAGTTTACATGAATTTAGTTTTAAAACTAATTGCTGGCATAGTCGCTGGTATGTTAATTGGTTTATACGCACCAGATTTCCTCGTACAATTTGTTTTTACTATACAAAATTTAATTGGACAATTAATTAAGTTTACCATCCCTCTTATTATCTTATTTTACATTGCTAGTGGTATCGCTTCTTTACCACAAGGTTCAGGCTCATTGCTGGGGAAAACCGTTGGTTTAGCTTATGGCTCTACTATTGTTGCAGGTTTATTAGCTTATATTATTGCCAGTAATGTTCTTCCAGGATTAACTGCGGGGAACCTTGTTGAAGCGGTTGAAGGCGAAAAACTTAAAGGTTTTTTTGATATTGCTATCACGCCTTTATTTGATGTAATGACAGCTTTAGCAATTGCATTCATTTTTGGAATAGGTATCAGTGCTACTAACGCCAGTTCATTACGTACGACTTTGAATGAAGCTAAAGATGTGATTGAAATGTTATTAAGTAAAGTTATCATTCCTGCATTACCATTTTATATTGCGGGTGTTTTTGCAGAAATGACCGTTGATGGAACGGTATTTAGTACATTAAAAACATTTGGTGTTGTACTTGTTTTAGCATTGATAATGCACTGGGTTTGGATCACCGTTTTATATGTCGCTACTGGCATAGCTACAGGCAAGTCGCCTGCTAAATTATTAAAAAATATGATGCCAGCATACTTTACTGCTTTAGGTACTATGTCGAGTGCAGCCACGATTCCAGTATCATTAAAAGCTAATAAATCAAATGACGTTAGTGACGGAGTTGCAAACTTTACTGTGCCATTGTGTGCTTCAATTCACTTGAGTGGTTCAACAATTACTATCGTTACTTGTGCTACAGCCGTCATGTTACTATCGCCAGATATGGCATTACCAAGTATTGGTGCAATGATGGGCTTTATTTTAATGTTAGGTGTGACAATGATTGCAGCACCTGGTGCGCCAGGAGGAGCAGTGATGTCAGCGCTTGGTTTACTCGCCAGTATGTTGGGGTTTACTGATGCAGCTATAGCACTAATGATAGCACTATACCTTGCGCAAGATAGTTTTGGCACTGCTTGTAATGTAACTGGTGACGGCGCTATAGCGTTATGGGTTGATAAGTTTGCAGGTGAAGATGGCATTGCCAACGTAGACAACAGTACAGAGCAAACTAGTTAATAATTTACGTAGATATTAATGCTTAATTGAAGGCCGCAATTTGCGGCCTTTTTTATTATCAGGTCAGTAATATAAAAATATCGCAGAGCCTCAACTTTACAGGCATAATAGCGGCAAAATTTTATAGGAATTACATTATGCCTACAGAGCAAGCCCTTAAAAACCGTAGTAATAATAGCTGCGAATTGTGTACTTCAACGGCTAATTTGTCAGTTTACCCTGTTCCTCCAACCAGTGATTTAAGTGCTCAGCAAAGTATTTACCTTTGTGATAACTGTATTAGCCAAATTGATGGAAGCACTAATTTGGATATTAATCATTGGCGTTGCTTAAATGACAGTATGTGGAATCAAGAGCCTGCGGTACAAGTGATGTCGTATCGTATGTTACATAAATTATCTTCTGAAAGTTGGGCACAAGACGCATTAGAAATGATTTATATGGAAGATGATGTCAAAACATGGGCTGAACAAGGTATTGCAGCTGATGAACGTGAAGGTCCTACACGTGATAGTAACGGTGCTGAGTTAAATGACGGTGATGATGTAACCCTAATTAAAGATCTTAAAGTTAAAGGTGCTAATTTTACAGCCAAACAAGGGACTTTAGTTCGTGGTATTAGTTTAACGGATAATCCTGAACATATTGAAGGTAAAGTAAACGGTACTCGTATTGTTTTAGTAGCTTCTTATTTGAAAAAAGCATAAAAAAATTACCTGACTTACTATAATAAAAACACCTGTTTTAGGTGTTTTTTTATTTTTATGATAATAGAACGAGTTGGAAGTGTTGTTAACCAAAACTGTAGTAAAAAAATATGGTAATTTTACTTCCTGAATATTGACTTCAATTTTTTAGCAGTTCATTATGCAATGGTAAGTTACTTCTTATATTGAAAATTTAAAACGTAAAGAACCCTATAATGAAAACAAATTTTACTCATTTTACAGTTAATTGTCTCCAGAATGATATGACCAACCCGGTCATGCGCTGGTCGATATTTACTGTGGGGTAAAATGTAACTTAGAAGTCTATCATTTTATAAAACCGCAGTTTCTACACTGCGGTTTTTTGTTTTTATCTAGAAACTTCAGTATCAAACTCTGCATTAATTACATAGCTATACTCGGTGCTGACTCTGAGAAATAGCTAAGAGTATTTCAGTACTAAAAGGGAGAAGGATAATGAATGTTTCCACAGCCTATATTGCCGTGGTGTTAATTTGGTCAACAACGCCATTAGGTATTGTTTGGAGTAGTGAGTCTGTACATCCTACTCTTGCGGTATTATTAAGAATGTTGATTGCATTAACGATGGGATTGTTGCTATTAAAAGCCTATAACTTTAAGTTACCTTTTCACCGAGCAGCTATTAAGCTTTATAGTTTCTCTGCCGTTGGAATCTTCGGTGGTATGTTACTTTCATACTTTGCCGCTCGATATATTTCTTCTGGTTTAATGTCGTTAATTTTTGGACTAGCACCCATTTTATCTGGAGTGATGGCGCAGAAAATTATCAATGAACCTAAGTTTTGTTTTACTAAAAAACTAGCTTTAGTTGTTGCTATTATTGGTTTGATGACTGTTTGTTTTGATAGTATTCTAATATCTGATAAAGGGTATATCGGTATTATTCTTGTTTTATTGGCAGTGTTTTTCTTTAGCTTAAGTAGCGTTTTAGTTAAGAGTGTACAAATAACTATTCATCCTTTATCAACTACCGTTGGAGCTCTTTTATTTTG
Organism: Colwelliaceae bacterium; assembly: GCA_023954655.1. Taxonomy (GTDB): domain Bacteria; phylum Pseudomonadota; class Gammaproteobacteria; order Enterobacterales; family Alteromonadaceae; genus Thalassotalea_H. Next base: position 16,714 of record JAGSHH010000016.1, on the reverse strand, counting down.
TACACCATTCTTTTTAATTGTTTGGTTAGTTTTTGATGGGTCTCTTGATTATCAGCAGTGGCAACCTCGCTCTATATTCTCAATTCTTTATTTGGGAATATTTGGCTCTTTGATCGGTTTTATCGCATATTTTTACGTGTTACAAAAACTAACGGCCAGTACTGTTGCTTTAATTACTATGATCACTCCGGTATTAGCATTGAGTTTAGGTGCATTATTAAATAATGAGCATATCTCTATAAATTTAGTTATTGGGGCTATTTTTGTGGTTGTTGGTTTAAGTTGCTTTCAATGGAGCACAAAAGTTGAGACAACTGTAAATAAGCGATTAAGATTGCTTCCAAATAAGAAGTGATAACCTTTGTATAACTGCTTACAAAGAAAAAATAGTTTTAATATTTCAAAGTTGTAAGCGTTTATTCATACATAAAAATAATACTCCTATATAATTGGTTTATGAGTAGATAGTTTAATGAATTTCAGAGTTATTAGTGTTAATGAAAACGACAATTAATTTTAAAAAGGCGACTCTACACGACAGAGAGTTCTTACTTAAATTAAGAAAAGCATCAATGGTTGAGCATCTAACAAATGCAGGTATAGAGCTAAGTGATGCTCAGCATTTTGAACGAATTGATGAGTTTTATGATGATTCTAATATCATTTATAAAGGTAATGAAAAAATCGGATTAATTAAACTTGGATCGTTAGATGGTCGTTTTCATATTAGGCAGTTTCAAATTATGCCTAGCTTTCATAATTATGGAATTGGCTCTAAAGTCTTATCATTATTGATAAAAAAGGCAGAGAAAAAATCTCTATCTATTACGCTTAATGTATTAATTGACAACCCTGCATTGAATTTATATTTACGAAATGGTTTTGCTATTGAAGGTGAAACAAAATTGGAATATCAAATGCGATGGTCTTTCGATAAGAAAATACAGAAATGAGTTCATTAAAAAACGCCAAATAAGGCGTTTTCAATAAATTCTGATAAAACAAACGTTACTTAACTATTTTCACGGCGATACGTTTCACATGCTTCTTCGTCTTCACATTCACCGTATAAATATAAACTATGGTTAGTTAATTTTATTTTATGATGTTTAGCGATATCTTCTTGACGTTGTTCAATTACATCATCTTCAAATTCAACCACTTTTCCACATTTTAAGCAGACTAAGTGATCATGATGCTTTTTATGACTTAATTCAAAAACTGATTTTCCACCTTCAAAATGATGTCGAGTTACAATTCCAGCATCATCAAATTGGTTTAAAACTCTATAGACAGTAGCTAAACCAATTTCTTCATGCTGTTCTAGTAAAATCTTATAAACGTCTTCTGCACTGATATGCTGATTGTGAGGGTCTTGTAATATAGTTAAGATCTTAATTCTTGGCAGGGTAATTTTTAATCCAGCTCTTTTTAGCTCTTCATTTTGATCTGCCATTCAGTTAATTCTCAAATATATTAATATGGCTAAAATTATAGGGGGAATTGAGGTGTGTTAAAAGACTTTATTGTTAATAATGATAAATATTTATTTATTGATATTTTATTCTTGAAAAATATAGTTTAATTATCAACAGGGCATCATTATCCCTATGATTTATAATGATTAATTACTTGAAATAAAAAAACCCACAATAATGTGGGTTTAGATGTTACTAAATTTATAGCTTTATAATAATATTAATCGGCTAATTCAGCTAAACACATTTCATCATGAATTTGGTTTACCCATTTATCAACGCGTTGCTCAGTCAACTCTGGTTGCCTGTCTTCATCAACACATAAACCGATGAATGTATTTTCATCAATCAGTGCTTTTGATGCTTCAAATTCATAACCTTCATTTGGCCAGCTACCAACAATAATAGCACCTTTAGATTCACAAATATCTCGTAATGGCTCCATAGCATCACAGAAATATTCAGCGTAATCTTCTTGATCACCTAAACCAAAAATAGCGACTAACTTATCGGTAAAGTCGATTTCTTCAAGTTCAGGTAAAAAATCATCCCAATCACATTGGTTTTCACCATAATACCAAGTTGGAATACCTAAAATAATAAGATCAAATTCAGCTATTTCTTCTTTAGTGCTTTTAGCGATATCTTTAACATCAACTAGTTTTTTGCCCAACTTCTTTTGGATCATTTTACTTACGGCTTCAGTGTTGCCAGTATCACTACCAAAAAATAAACCTACAATTGCCATTGAGTTATAACCTTTTTCAAAACTTTAATTTTCATCTAACGCTAGTGCTCTCACTAGCAGTGATTCAATTAACTCACTACGGTTTATGCCCGTATCTTTTGCTAATTGATCTAATTGGTCAATCAAGTTTTCATGTATTTTAAATTCAACGCGCTTTAAACCATTTGTTTTATCACGCTTAACTTGATTTCTTTTGTTAATTTTAACCTGAACACTACGTGAGTGCGGATTAGTTTTAGGGCGACCAGGTCTTTTATCTTCGCTAAATAAATCAATTGTTGTTAAATCAGTTGCTTCTTTTGCCATTTTTAACCTACGCCTTGGCTTTCCCAAATAAACTGAATAATACCTTTGGCGATAAACCCTGCACACCCAAGAAATAAAACGAAGTAAACCGTATACCGGCCCATTTTAGGAACATCATTTTTTTTCATTACATCGTGTATTGATAAGCCTATGAAAATAAAGATAAAAGCAAAAAATAAATTTAGCCCTATTGTTTCAATCAGCACGAAGTGTTCAGCAAGCATAATCTACCCTAAAAAATTCAGGCAGGACTATAGCATAATGTGTTCATGAAACACATTTTTTTTCCATAGAATTATATTGCAAATGCAATATAATGTATTAATTTAGATCATTAAAACACAAAATAAGTTTAAACATAGAAAATAGAAAATTTTCCGGTGAATATTTATTGATTTAAAAATATTGTTACCGACTTATTGAACGTTGATGTTTTTTCAGCATGCAACCAATGACCAGCACCATGAATCACTTTTGCCTTACTTTTGGGAAATAATTGGCTAATAATAGCTCGATGCTCTTCATTTATATAATTTGATTCACTTCCTTTAATAAATAATGTTGGTTTATTAAAGGAATTATTACCTTGATAGCCTTGAATAATCTGTTGGTAACATTGAGCAATAAACTCTAGGTTACATTTAAAAAGGAGCTCTTCATCTTTTTTATACAAATTCCTTAAAAGGAATTGCCTGATACCAATTTCATCAACATAGTTAGAAAGTTGTTCGTCAGCTTGTTTTCTATTATTAATTTTTGATAAATCAATAGATTGCAATCCTGCTATTATTTGATTGTGATGTGGAGGGTATTGCACCGGGGAGATATCAGCAACAATAAGCTTTTTGACTCTATCAGGGAAGTCTAATGCAACTTGCATAGCTATTTTACCTCCCATTGAATGTCCTAAAATATAGGCTGAATCGATGTTCAGATGATCAAGTGTATCAATAATATCTTTAGCCAAAGTAAGATAGTCCATAGAGTTTTCATGAAATGAAAAGCCATGATTCCTCACATCAACGTTGGTAATACAATAACTATCACTTAGCTCCTTAGCGACCATATTTAGGTTTTCTAAGCTGCCAAAAAGGCCATGAATTAATACTAAGCTTTCACCCGAACCAGATTGTTTATAATTGAGAATTGCCATTAATTTTTCTTAATACGTATATGTAATTGAGTAGTTTGATTTTATAAATATTTATTGAATATTCTGTTTTTCCCCTAGAGACTTAACAGCAAGCTCAGTATAATCATCTTGTAAACATTATTCTATTAACATGCCTTAGGTTTTCAATGAAACATATAGAAATAGATGAAGAGCTTTATCAGTATTTAGCCTCAAAAACACAATATATAGGTGAAAGTGCTTCATCAATTATTCGTCGATTATTATCTTTGCCTTCTGATATATCAGAGAAAAAATTAGAGAAACCAAATATAGTTGAATCAGTCTTAGTACAAAACTCTCAAATGAAAACTTCAGATCATACACTTAGTGATTCTGAAGATAATTTACCTAAAACAGCCGAGAGCGTTTTCAATTATATTAATAAAGAAGAGTTAGCCACGCAACGAGGTGTAGTTGGGCGATTTTTATTAATTTTATCTGCGTTACACCGAGTTCATGGAGATAATTTTTCTTCAGTCATTGATATTCGAGGCAGAGATAGATTATATTTTGCACGAAGTGAAAATGAACTAGCTGAAAGTGGCAGTAGTACCAAGCCTAGGCAAATACCTGAAAGTTCATATTGGGTTATGACAAATTCGAATACAACACGAAAAAAAATGATGATAACAGAAGTCGCTAAATTGCTGGGTTATCAATCAGTAGAAATCGAAAAGATTAGAGATTTACTTTAATACTTTAAAGAAAAATAATTAAGGAAAGATATGTCAGTTCATCCTCGTGCAGGTAAAGTAGCAACTCCTGAAGATAGAGAAAATATCGCTCAATTAGTTAGTTATTATTACGTTAAACAACCTGATATATCTATTGAATCTCAACGTGTGAGTTTCGGTACTTCAGGTCATAGAGGTAATGCAAAGAAGGTAAGCTTTAATGAATACCACCTTATTGCTATTTGCCAAGCGGTTGCTGAATATCGAACTGAACAAGGGTATCAAGGTCCTTTATTTTTAGGTAAAGATACCCATGCTTTATCTGAGCCAGCTTTTGCAACGGCATTATCTGTTTTGATCGCAAATAACGTTCCTGTTGTGATTCAATCAGATGAAGGTTTTACACCTACTCCTGTTATTTCTCGTTTAATTATTGCTCACAATAAGTCGAGTGATTTACAAGCTGATGGTTTGATCATCACACCTTCTCATAACCCACCTTCTGATGGGGGAATAAAATATAACCCTCCACATGGCGGGCCTGCGGAAGGTGAGATCACCAAAATAATTGAAAAACGAGCAAATGATATTATTGCTCGCGGTATGTTGGATGCTAAGCAAGCATCTTATGAGCAAGTATCAGGCTCTTCATTATTAACAAAACAAGATTTTATAAACTTTTATGTTGATGAATTAAGTCAAGTACTTAATATGGAAGCCATTTCAAAAGCTGGTGTTAAAATCGGAGCTGATCCATTGGGTGGTTCAGGAATCGATTATTGGCCAGTTATTGCTAAAAAGTATGATTTAGATCTCGAAGTAGTTAACCCTGTTGTTGATGCTAGCTTTTCATTTATGCCGTTAGATAAAGACGGAAAAATTCGCATGGATTGCTCTTCACCTTATGCCATGTCAGGTTTGATTGCCTTAAAAGATAAATATGATGTTGCAGTTGGTAATGATCCTGATTTTGATCGTCATGGAATTGTGACAAAATCAGGCGGCCTAATGAATCCTAATCATTACCTTGCCGTAGCGATTCATTATTTAATGACACATAGAGATTGGCCTCAAAGTTGTAAAATTGGTAAAACGTTAGTGTCGAGTTCATTAATTGATCGTGTAGCTAACCTTATTGATAGACCTCTATCAGAAGTGCCTGTAGGTTTTAAATGGTTTGTTGATGGATTGCATAATTCTGACTATGCTTTTGGTGGAGAAGAAAGTGCAGGAGCATCATTTATTGCCAAAGACGGTAGTTGCTGGACGACAGATAAAGATGGTTTTATCATGGCGTTATTGTCAGCTGAGATACTTGCGGTAACAGGGAAAGACCCTTATCAATACTATCAAGAGTTAGCAAAAGAATTAGGTGAACCTTTCTATGGTCGTGTTGAAGCTATCGCCAGTTCAGAGCAAAAGAAAATATTAACCTCTTTATCTCGTGAAGATGTGACAAGTGATGAACTAGCCGGTGAAAAAATTACGCAAGTGCTTTCACATGCTCCTGGAAATGATGCGGCAATAGGTGGTGTAAAGGTCACCACTGAAAATGGTTGGTTTGCTGCTCGACCATCTGGTACAGAAGATATATATAAAATTTATGCAGAAAGTTTTATAAGTAAACAACACCTTGAGCAAATAATTGCAGATGCGCAAATTTTAGTGGATGCTGTATTTAAAAAGTCAGGTTTGTAATTAAATATCTATATTTGTATATTTGTACAATATAGGAGTATTTACTAAACTAAAATAATAATAGAGATACTAATATTAAAACTATAATGAATGTGCTAAATGCCTCATAAATCTTATATTCATAAACCTACTGTCATAAAAGATTTATGTATAATTGCAATTATAAATCTTTTCTTACTAGTGGTTTTTACACAAGTAGACTTGTTGGAAAAGTTATACTTTTTATCTCGTGATTATGAAGAATTTGAATTAGATGAACTCTTTTCTATAGGAATAACTATTTCACTGAGCTTATTAATTTTTTCATACCGAAGAATAAAAGAGCTTGGGCTGATGGCGAGAACATTAGAGCAAATGTCACTTGTTGATCCTTTGTCGGGCCTACCTAATCGACGAGCAGGTCAAATTAGTTTAATTTCTTGGTGTGAGCTGGCTGAAAAGAAACAAAGGTTATTTTCAGTTTATCAGATTGATTTAGATCGATTTAAAAGGGTAAATGACTTTTATGGTCAAGTTGTCGGTGATGAAGTTATTCAGCTAGTATCTCAGCGCATTAATAATGTTATTCCTCATTCTGCGCAATTATTCCGTTGGCTTGATGATAACTTCTTAGTAGTTGTTCCTAATAGTGATATTCTTAGCCCCAATGAATTTGCCATTCAATTGCAAGAATGTATAAATAATAAAATCATGCCTTCAACTTTAGATTTGACCTGTAGTATTGGTTATTCTGTTTGGCAAAACTCACAAAATGTCAACGACGTATTACATAACACTGAAGATGCTATCATTCTTGCTAAACAAAATGGAGTAAGCAATATCCAAGTTGCACATTAGATTAATGAGGTATGTGTTATCACTTGATGAATCCAACTTATGAAAGTTAAAGTGTAATGTTTTATTATGTAAAAATTAATTTACTGCAAATAGCTCACTAAAGTCATATATTCCACGCAAAAATTAAAAATATTTCGTACAATACTCCCACTTATCAAATTATTTAAGAAAACCTCGTGGATAACATACAAGTTCAGTTACAAAAATCAGGCGATTTTCTATCGTTGACCCGTCAGTATGAGTGGTCATTACCTGAATCTTTTTCATTCACTGTAAAACATCAACAAAGCCAGACTGAAAGTAAGGTTACTGTGTTAGATACAGGGTTAATTGTTTTTGAACCTATTGCTCGCCCAACAATAAAAGACATTATTTTATCTAGTGCGGTACATGGAAATGAAACTGCTCCTATTGAAATCTGTGCAAAGCTTATAAAGCAGTTAATTTTAGGAGAACTTTATTTGTCTGAGCGAGTATTATTTATTTTTGGTAACCCAGCTTCCATGAATATTGCTGAACGCTTTGTTGAAGAAAATATGAATCGTTTATTCTCAGGGGGGCACTCTCTAGATCAAGGTTACGGTGAGGGACTAGTTAATAAAGAGCGCCATCGTGCATTACTCTTAGAGAACACTGTGAGAGAATTTTTTGAGCAAGGTGCAACGTTAAGTACATCACGTCTACGTTATCATTATGATTTACATACAGCTATCCGCGGAGCAAAATATGATAAGTTTGCTGTATACCCACATACTCACGGAAAAGCTAGAAAATCAGAGCAATTGCAGTTTCTTAATGCTTGTGGCGTAAATACTATTTTGTTATCAAATTCTCCAACAACTACCTTTAGTTATTTTTCATCACATAAATTTGGCGCAGATGCTTTTACTGTGGAGCTAGGTAAAGTTGAACCATTTGGAAAAAATGACATGAGTCAATTTATTCAGGTTCAAGAAACACTCACTAAATTCATCAGTGGTGAAAAATTGAATTATCCTGCTTATGATGAGAGTAATTTTAATATTTTTGTTATTTCTCAAATCATAAATAGAACAGCAGAAAAGTTTGAATTAAACTTTTCTGATGATACTGAAAATTTTACAGATTTTCCTATTGATTATGTATTAGCCCGAGATGGGGAACATGAAATAAAAGTGCAACAAAAAGGTGAAGCTATTATTTTTCCTAATGCTGATGTGGCCATAGGACAGCGAGCATTATTAACGGTTATACCTACAACTCTGTAATGAAAAATGAATTTTCTTTGTAAACCAAAGTAGCCAAATTTTCGTTGAAAATTTTGTAATAAAATTACAAGGCTTGCCTTTCAGTTGACGTAAAGGTAAAGTGCGTGCGTTGTTACAATCAACGCACTTAACTTATGGGCAAAAGACCCAAACAATAATTAAAATGCTTGGCGAGTTTAGTGATCCTATACTTGATACAAGATGGTTATTCGTTTCCCTTGTTCGCAAGGCTGATAATAAAGAGAATGTTATGAACTCTGAAGTTTATAAAGAAAGCCCGGTTGTTCACCAACCTGCTTTTATTGATGGTCACTCTGTTGAAATTCCTATTCTTAAAATTTTACAACAAGATGGCAGCGTATATGACGGTGCAGATTTACCTAATATTGACCAAGCATTAGCAACTAAAATTTATAAAACGCTAGCTTTTCATCGTGTATTGGATGAAAGAATGGTCGGTGCTCAACGTCAAGGCCGTATTAGTTTTTACATGGCTGCATTAGGTGAAGAGGCTGCAAGTGTTGGTGGTGCAGCTGGCCTTGAAGATCAAGACATGATTATGGCGCAATATCGAGAGCAAGGTGCTTTGATGTATCGTGGTTTTGCGCTTGAAGATTTCATGAACCAGATGTTCTCTAACGAAAAAGATTTAGGTAAAGGGCGTCAAATGCCAATTCATTACGGAAGTAATGAATTAAATTATATGACGATATCTTCACCATTGGGGACACAAATACCACAAGCTGCCGGTTATGCATATGGTCAAAAGCTACAAGGTAAAGACGCGGTTACTTTATGTTACTTTGGTGAGGGTGCTGCTTCTGAAGGCGATTTTCATGCCGGTTTAAATATGGCTGCGGTACATCGAGCCCCTGTCATCTTCTTCTGTCGAAACAATGGTTACGCTATTTCAACACCATCCGATGAACAATTTGTTGGTAATGGTATTGCCTCACGAGGTGTTGGTTACGGTATTAAAACATTACGTATTGATGGCAATGACATTTTAGCGGTATTAAAAGCAACTCAATTAGCGCGTGAATACGCATTAAAAGAAAACAAACCCGTGATCATTGAAGCGATGTCATATCGTCTTGGTGCTCATTCGACTTCTGATGACCCATCTGGCTACCGAACTCGCGAAGAAGAAGCTAAATGGCAAGCTCATGATCCTATTTTAAGAATGAAAAATTGGATGTTAGCGAATAAATGGTGGGATGAAGAGCAAGAAGTCTCTTTATTTGAAAGCCTACGTGAAGAAGTTTTAGCGGCCGTTAAAGTGGCTGAAAAAATAGATAAACCACCAGTTGAAGATTTAGTAACGGATGTATACGACCAAGTTCCTAAACACTTACAGTCACAATTAGACGAATTAAAACAACATATTAAGAAATACCCAGAATCATACCCTTTTACTGCAGGGAGAATTAAGTAATGGCTCAAATGAATTTATTACATGCGATTAATAACGCTTTAGATATCGCCATGGCAGAAAACGATAGTGCATTATGTTTTGGTGAAGATGTTGGTCATTTTGGTGGTGTTTTCCGTGCGACAAGTGGTTTACAAGAAAAATATGGTAAAGCACGTTGCTTTAATACTCCTCTGGTAGAACAAGGTATTATTGGTTTTGCTAATGGGCTTGCAGCTCAAGGTAGTACCCCGATTGCAGAAATTCAATTTGCCGATTATATTTTCCCAGCGTTTGATCAAATCGTAAATGAAGCAGCCAAGTTTAGATACCGTAGTGGTAATGAGTTTAATGTTGGTAATTTAACCATACGTTCACCATACGGTGGAGGTATTGCCGGGGGGTTATATCACAGCCAGTCACCTGAAGCTTATTTTGCGCATACTCCTGGTTTAAAAGTGGTTGTGCCACGTAATCCTTATCAAGCAAAAGGTTTGTTATTAGCTGCAATTCGTGACGATAATCCAGTGGTATTTTTTGAACCAAAACGTTTATACCGTGCATCTATTGGCGAAGTTCCAGAAGAGGATTATCAACTTCCCTTAGGTAAAGCTGAAGTGGTCAAACAAGGTACTGATATCACTGTGCTTGCTTGGGGCGCTCAAATGGAAATAGTCGAAAAAGCCATTGAAATGGCTGCTAATGAAGGCATTTCTTGCGAACTTATTGATTTAAGAACAATATTACCATGGGATGTTGAGACTATAGCTGCTTCTGTTATGAAAACTGGTCGTTTGGTTATTTCTCAAGAAGCGCCTTTAACAGCAGGTTTTGCGAGCGAAATAGCCGCAACGATTCAAAGTGAGTGTTTTTTACATCTTGAATCACCAATTGCAAGAGTTTGCGGAATGGATACACCTTATCCTCTAGCTTTAGAAAAAGAGTATGTTGCAGATCATTTAAAAACATACGAAGCCATTAAACAAAGCGTAAATTACTAGGATTATTAGACATGAGCATTGATTTTATATTGCCAGACATTGGTGAAGGTATCGTTGAATGTGAACTGGTTGAATGGCTAGTAAATGAAGGTGATACGATTGCGGAAGATCAGCCTGTTGCTGATGTGATGACAGATAAAGCATTAGTACAAATTCCTGCAATGCACTCAGGCGTTGTTGATAAGTTATATTATCAAAAAGGTGAAATAGCGAAAGTACATCAACCACTATTTTCTATGACGCCTAATGATAGTGGTGCTGAACAATCAGATTCAAAACCAGAGGTTGTGGTTTCATCGATTGAAGAAAAAGCTCCAATAAATGAATCGATAAATACTAGCACTACTATCATTGAGGATTTTATTTTACCTGACATTGGTGAAGGTATTGTGGAATGTGAAGTGGTTGATTGGTTAGTAAAAGAAGGTGATGTAATTGAAGAAGATCAACCTGTAGCTGATGTGATGACAGATAAAGCTTTAGTTCAAATCCCTGCAATGTATGCAGGTAAAGTAGTAAAGTTACACTATTCAAAAGGTGATATTGCCAAAGTCCACGCGCCATTATTTGCTATCGAAAGGGTTGGTTCTGGTGTTGCTTCTGTTGATTCTAATGTTCATCAAGATACAGTTAGCCAGCCTGTTGAGCAAAAAGCGTCAAAGTCAGATTCAACTCAAACAGCAGTACAAGTAAATAATAATGATAAAGTTGTTAATGAAAAAGCGGTTGCAAGTCCAGCTGTTCGTCGTGTTGCACGTGAGTTAAATGTCAATATTCATCAAGTGCCAGGAAGTGGGAAAAAAGGTCGCGTTTATAAGGATGATGTAGTTGCTTATAACTCTGTTGATGATCAACCTATTCAAGCTGTCAAAACTTCTTCTGTAGGTGGAAAACGTACTGAGCCAATTCGTGGTGTTAAAGCTGCAATGGCCAAAGCTATGGTAAATTCAGTATCAACTATTCCTCATTTTACTTACTGTGAAGAAATAGACATGACTAATTTAATTAAATTACGTGGCGAACTTAAAGAAGTTTACGCAAAGCAAGATATTAAATTAACCATGATGCCATTTTTCATGAAAGCAATGTCATTAGCACTAAAAGAATTTCCAGTCGTTAATTCTCAACCTAATGAAGACTGTACTGAATTAACCTATTTTGATGATCATAATATTGGTATGGCCGTTGATTCAAAAGTTGGCTTATTAGTACCGAATGTTAAACAAGTACAAACTAAAACTATTATAGATTTAGCTAAAGACATTATGAGTTTAACTGAGGCTGCTCGGTCGGGTCGTGTAGCAACTGAGTTTTTGAAAGGTGGTACTATTACAATTTCAAATATTGGCGCTATTGGTGGTACGGTTGCAACACCTATTATTAATAAGCCAGAATCAGCGATTGTTGCGTTAGGTAAATTGCAAAAACTTCCTCGCTTTAACGATAAAGGTGAAGTAGAAGCCCGTTCAATTATGCAAGTGAGTTGGTCTGGTGATCATCGTGTTATAGATGGTGGTACTATTGCACGTTTTTGTAATTTGTGGAAATCGTTCCTTGAAGAGCCTAATAATATGTTAGTTCATATGTCATAACACCTTAGGGCTGTTTAAAAAAAACCTGCTATTGCAGGTTTTTTTATGTTTGTATATAAGACAATATTATCAATGTGTTATGATTAATTTATTTAGTTTTTTTGATTGGAAGTTTAGTGAAAAAATTTCACAAATATTTAGGTTTTATAATGTTATTGCCTTTTGTTGCATGGGCAATCACTGGCGTATTTTTCTATTTCAAACCTGGTTATCAAGATGCCTATCAGCCACTTTTGATCAAGCTCTACCCAATAGAAAAATTAATATCTTTACCTGAAAGTAGTCAATGGTTAGAAGCTAGACAGCTTAAAACCATAGTAGGTGATCATTTATTAGTTAAAACAAAACAAGGCTGGCAGCATTTGTCTCCTGTTAGTTTATTACCTATAGATAAACCAAGTACCGAACAAATAACCATGATAGTGAATGATGCTATCAACGAAAATACAGATCGTTATGGTGTAATAGAGTCGATTGATAAGATGTTAATTACCACTGATACAAAAGTTCGAATTACATTAAATTGGGAGAGAATGACTTTACGACAACAAGGAGTTGATACGGACTTTATTAACACGATTTATGATATTCATTACTTACGTTGGACTGGCTTTAAAGCATTAGATCAAATATTAGGTGTTGTAGGGTTGTTACTCGTAGTCTTGTTAGCTGGCATTGGGGTGCTAATGACGTTTAACAGCCGTAGAATAACTTGATAAGATCTTGTGGTCAGACCTCTTGTTGTGTAAGGTAAATAAATTATACTTACTTTGAATGAAAAACATGAATCAAGAATCTTTATTTATTGATGATGGTGAGCATCAATTGCATCTTCGTCACATTTTTAAAAAGGAACAGGGGATACCTGTTCTCATGCTTCATGGCACAATCGAAAATGGTAAAATATTCTATACAAATTCAGGTAAAGGACTAGCATGTTTTCTTGCTGAAAATGGTTTTGATGTTTATGTTGCAGACTTTAGAGGAAAGGGAGCAAGCAAACCAAGTTTAGAAGAAAACTCTGACCATGGTCAATATGAAGCTATAACAAAAGACATCCCGTTATTTCTAGATTTTATTTCTAAACGTTCTGAACAGAAAATTCATGTTATTTGTCATTCTTGGGGAGGGGTATTATTTTCTAGCTGTTTAGCCCGCTTTCCGAAAAGAGTCGAACAGATAGCCAGTAATATTTGTTTTGGAACAAAGCGTTCTATCCATCAAAAGAGCTTTCATAAATGGTGGAAGGTTGACTTGTTCTGGAATTGGTTAGCCCCAGCATTAGCTAAGAAGAAAGGCTATATTGATGCAAAGAAATTAAACTTTGGCGCAGATAATGAAAGTTTATTATTTCTACAGCAAAGCATTGAATGGGTAAAGCCGTTACCTTGGAAAGATCCTGAAGATAACTATGATTATCATCAAGCTTCATCCTCGCTGAATTGGCCAGACACATGGCATATTACTGGAATTAATGATGATTTATTAGGGCATGCTAATGATGTAAAAGCTTTCATTGCTGAATCTAATCAGCGAGCAGAATTCTCTTTATTATCAAAATCTATTGGTAATGCTCATGATTACGATCATATTGATATATTAACCCATGTGAAAGCTATCGATGATCATTTTCCAAAAGTTGTAAATTGGTTACAAGCTAGAAAATAATTTGTTAAGTGACAAGCAGTTAGAATGCAATGAACCTAATTTTGTTGATTCATCGCATAGCAATACTGAGTATAGTGTTGTTTAAATTAATTTATCCAACCATTTTTTTCAGCTTTACTTGATAACATAATCAAAGCTATTGCAATGATAATAACCATCATTGGCATTATTACACTTGATACACCATAAACAGTCATCGAATCGATGACAAAGAATGAATGATAATTTTGTAATATAACTCCTATTAGTGATGCGATGAAAAGAGGTTTTGCTATGCTTCTTTTTAGGAATAATAACGCGCTACCAAATGTTCCTGCTAACACTGCAATTGCGAATGCAGCGGTGGCCCAAAGTGGGATATCTTTATATAACTCTTGTTCTTGAACTGATAGGTCACTTATCATTTCTGGTGTCATCATCATATGACTAATAAAAGCCATTAAACCAAGTAAATTCCATATAAGCGCAATAATGGCTGTATTTTTAAACCATTTAGGGATTTCTATTTTTTCTGTCATTAGGTTTTCCTCAGCGTTATTTTTATTTTTATCCTTAATGAGTGTAATCAAAATTAATTATTAATGAAATAGAACGACCATTGATTACAGTTGTAATTTATGTGATATTACAGTTGTAATCAATTCTGTAGAGAAGTTTTAATGCGTATATATTGTGCTTTATTAGTTATATTTTTACTTTCTTCAGTCGCATGTAGTTCTAAAACGACTCTCCACTTTTACGCTGCGCATTTGTCCCAAGAAGAAAGAGAAGAGGTAAAAAAAAATATTGATGATGAAAAGTTTAATGTGATTGTAAATACATTACCTTTTCCTAGGGACATAAATGATAATGCTATTGTTTATGCACCAAGTCATAATAGTCGGGAACGATTAATTCCTCTTATGGAGAGTTTATTTAAGCTAGGATTTGATATTACGACAGCCAGTTTATTATCTTCGAATAATCATTCATTTACAGAAAATAATATTGGCTTGTTTTTATTACCTGAACACTATATTCAAGCCCCTTTATTCAAAGAGATAAATAGTTATAAAATTCCCTTAGTAAATGAATATGGCAGCACAAATTGTACTCATACAACTATTTTATATTTAAAAGAACCCGATGAATTCATAATAGAAATTAACCGTTGGGACACAAAGAAAAATGACTATAGCGAAGAATATATTGAAGGTAAGTGGTCTTTATCTAAAGATAACGTTATCAAATTAAAGCAAACATCATGGCAAGCCCCCTTAATGTTTAAAAGAAGTCATTATGAACGTACTGATCTTAATGGAAAAACTGAGGGCGTGAAATTGACTCCTATTGAGTTAACTGTTTTAGGGCAAAACAGACAGAAAGTTAACTGTATTTATACCATCAGTATCGCCATGTGATAATATTTATATATTATTTTTTTTATCATTCAAACTATGCCACATTGTATCATTGAGTACTCTCAAGAGCTTTCACAGCAAATTAATATAAGTCAATTAAATGATTCTGTATTTAGGGGAGCAGATGCTTCAAATCTATTTACAATTGATGCGATCAAAGTGAGAGCATTACCTTATCAGGATTATATCGTAGGAGAGAATGAACAAGGCTTTATTCATGTATCAGCCAAAATATTAAAGGGCCGTACAACAGAACAAAAGCAATTGTTATCACAGGCGATATTATCGCAGATTTTATCGTTAACAATTGCTAATGTTTCAGTTTCTGTTGAAGTACTTGATATTGATACTGACTCCTACGTAAAGCAAAGCGTTTAAGAGCTGTAGAGCTTTCAATTTAGTCTCTGCTATTGCTTCATTTGTAACTATGTTAGGTAGGAAGTTACCCATAGCACTTCAGGATGTCTTGAAAAAGCGTCATTCTTTGTTGCTTAATATGCATTTGGAATACCAAATATTATATTTAGCGCCTCGACTGCCACCTTTTTCAAGTGCAACAGAGCCTTAACCTGAAAGCTCAATAGCTCCTAGTTTTATTTTGTGATTTTCTTATTACTACAAAAGATAACAATATTAATAGGGCAATAGCCGAACTAGAGCCACCATGGCCATGACTTTCACTGTGGTATTCAACATAATCAGGATCATAGTCACTGCTCTCTAAGGGTAAAGCATATAATTCATTAGTATCATCAGAACTGTATGTTGCTACAATATCGTGATAGCCAACTTCGTATAAATCTATTAATACATCATAATTTTCAGGGACATAACCTTGATGAAGAGTAGTATAAACTTCATATTCGTCATCTTCACTTTCGCCATAAATATTAAAATCATCAGTCGTATAATAATGTATCCAATCACCACCGTTCTTACTTAAATATAACTCAGCATAAACAGTTGCTTGGTCAAAGTTATGCATATCAAAAACATCGGCATCAAAAGTTACACTGAAGGTTTGGAAAAAACCATCATCATCATAATCTTCGATCAACTGGCTATAGCCATTATATATATTAAAGCTGTGATGAAAATTATTCGATGCTTTAGTCTTCACAGGTTGACCTGCTTTCAATGAGGTCTGTATTGTTGAATCTTTCAGATTTAATTCGTGTATTTGTTGACGTGTTTTTCCTGACTTATTATTCCCTCTAGCCTTTGAAGCTTCGTTTGCTGACTCTTTCAACGTAACTAGTGCCTGCTGTTGTAGCCACTGTTGTTTAATATTACCTGTTGAAGTGGTTTCAATTTTTGAAGTATTGTTTTCAGCCATCACATCTACCGTAATAAATGTGAATATTGCCGTTAAGATTAACTTATTAAACATAATGAAATCCTTGTTATTCTCTGAAGTTAATCGTATTAAAGCTTAGTTAATCTGAATCTTAGCTGAACAGGTTGAATTTATTTTTTACTC
>JAGSHH010000116.1 GCA_023954655.1 Colwelliaceae bacterium | reverse complement strand
CCAAGAATGATTGCTGTTGGTTTGGTGTAATCTATTTCTCTAAAATCAACAGAGGTATCAGAAAGATTCGTCACTAGTATTTGCATATTTTGACGTTTTAATTCCGCTATGGCATCTGATGTTGATGAATAATTATGTACATCAACCCAGTTTTGACTTCCTGCAGCACTACCGCCTGATACACGCATTCGCTCGTTTTTCCATACTGCATGCACATCACTAACACCTATTGCGTCAGCTGTTCTGACAACAGCTGCAAGGTTATGCGTTTTATGCACTCCTTCCATGCAAACAGTAAGGTCTGGTTGGCGATGATCTAACATCGCATTTATTCTTTGTAATCTTTCTGGAGTCATATTCTTTGCACTTTAAACTTTATACTGCATTGTCTGCATTCTTCAGTTAATCACTTATAAAACATAAGCTCATAACTTCATCAATTGACGGCTTTGTCTAAAGTTAAACTGCTTTGAATAACTTGCCCGTCACTATAGTTATTTATCACAAATTTCTAACTGACGTTTGGTATTTCCATCACGCCATCAATTTCAATAGCAACATCTTTTGGCAAACGAGATACTTGCACTGCAGCTCGAGCAGGGTAAGGTTGCTTAAAGTACTGACTCATTATTTCATTCACTGTGGCAAACTGACTTAAATCCATTAAGAATATATTCACCTTAACCATATCATTTAATGAACCGTCGGCAGCTTCACATACCGCAGATAAATTCTTAAAAACTTGATGAGCTTGCTCTGTAAAGTCTTCTGAAATAACTTCCATCGTTGATGGCACTAAAGGGATCTGCCCTGAAAGGTAAACTGTGTTATTTACCTTAACTGCTTGACTGTATGTGCCTATCGCACTTGGGGCATTGTCTGTATTAATAATAGTTTTCATGTTTTTCCTAATTAATTCTTATTTATTTCTTACAACTCGCTGCACATCAACCATCACTTTAATTTTACGAATAATGTCAGCTAAATGAATTCGATCTCGACAGGTAATTTCCATATCGATAACATATAAACCTGATTCTTTCTCACCTGAATTAAGGGTGTGAACATTAGAGCCACCACGAGCAACAACATTAGTTAAAGCTGCTAATGCACCTTGATGATTAACAATTTCTACTCGCAATTTAGCAATAAAGTCTCTGTCAATATCGGTATCCCATTTTACAGGGAACAATTGTGACTCTTGTGAGCCTTTAATATTACGACAACCTTGTTGGTGAACCATTAAACCTTTTCCTGGGCTTAAATAAGCAAGAATGCCATCTCCTGGAATTGGACGGCAGCACTTGCCATAACTAACCAGCATTCCTTCGGTACCCTTGATTGGCATTTTAGTTTTACTTGTTGAAGGACTTAGTTCACTATCCTCAGTAAATTCATCAGTCAATCTGCGCGCAATACCAATACTTAACGCATTGCCTAACCCAATATTAACAAGCAATTCATCTAAGTCTGCATTGCCAGTTTCTTTAACCACTTGATCTATCTTTTCTTGATCAATATCTTCTACTTCGACTTTACCTAAAGCATGATTAAGCAAACGACGACCTAAGGCATATGATTCAGTTTGTTCTTGAGAACGCAAATAAGTACGAATTTGTAAACGTGCCTTAGCAGTTACCACAAAATTTAACCAAGTTGCATTGGGTCGTGCAGCAGAAGAGGTTACAACTTCAATAGTTTGTCCTGAATCAAGAGCACGACTCAATGGATAAGGTTTACGATCAACCTTCACACCAACACAAGAGTTGCCAACATCAGTATGTACAGCATAGGCAAAATCAACCGCAGTTGCTCCCATAGGTAATTCAATAATTCTACCATCGGGCGTGAATACATAAATTTCTTCAGGAAATAGATCCGACTTCACATTCTCAATAAATTCAAAAGAACTACCAGCACTTTGTTGTAATTCAAGCAAACTTTGCATCCATCTACTGGCTTTTAATTGTGCCGTAGTACCACTGTCATCACCATCTTGCTTGTAGAGCCAATGTGCAGCTACTCCTTTATCTGCCATTTGATCCATATCATATGTACGGATTTGAATTTCTACTGGGATACCATGAGGGCCAATTAAAGAAGTATGAAGTGATTGATAACCATTGGTTTTGGGAATAGCGATATAATCTTTAAAACGACCTTCAATAGGTTTGAATAAGTTATGTGCTGCACCAAGTGCTCGATAACAGTCATCAATTTTGCTATCAACGATAATCCTAAAAGCGTAAATATCCATAACTTCATTGAACATTAATTCTTTATTTAGCATTTTGCGATAGATTGAAAATAAGTGTTTCTCGCGGCCTACCACCTCAGCTTGAATGCCACTTTCTTCAAGTCGAGCTGCAACTTCTTCCTGAATATTTTGTACGATTTCTTTTCGATTACCACGTGCTTGTTTAACAGCAGACTTTAAAGCGCGTGATCGCATAGGATATAAAGCTTCAAACCCTAAAACTTCTAACTCATTTTTAATATCATGAATACCCAACCTATTAGCAATAGGTGCGTATATATCTAAAGTTTCACGAGCGATACGACGACGTTTTTCGGGCCTTAAAGATTCAAGCGTTCGCATATTATGAGTGCGATCAGCAAGTTTGATTAAAATTACACGGATATCTTGCACCATCGCAAGTACCATTTTACGGAAATTTTCCGCCTGCATTTCTTCTTTGTTATCAAACTTTAATTTATCGAGCTTACTAACACCTTCAACCAATTCAGCAACAGTATTACCAAACAATTCAGCTAGATCATCTTTAGTGGTATCTGTATCTTCGATCACATCATGAAGCAAAGCTGCCATTAATGTTTCATGATCAAGGTGCATTTTTGCTAGATTATAAGCAACTGCAACTGGGTGAGTAATGTAAGGTTCACCACTAGATCGCATTTGACCTTCGTGAGCATCTCGAGCCACAATATATGCTTGCTTAAGCAGATCTATTTGTACTTTTGATAAATAGCTAGAAACATGTTCTTTTAATGGTTCAAAAAGGTACACGCAAATTTTCCTTAAAGATGGCTGAACTTTAGGTTACTTATAGATAATAAGAATACGATGAATTAACGGGAATACCAAGTACCGAAGGTATCTGTAGTAAACATTATTTTTTTCAATAAAAAACGCGCAATCATGATTTCATAATTACGCGCTAATATTTCATAAAGCCAAAAGCAATAATGCAACCAGGCTATATTAAATTTATTGTTGCTCTTGACCACCAACAATAGCTGCAACAGCTGCAAGTTCTGCAGATTCTTGCTGAACTTGTTCATGACGATCTGTTTCATTCATTACTTCAGTAGTGATCAAACCTTCTTCGATCTCACGTAAAGCAATAACGGTAGGTTTGTCATTTTCTTCTTCAACCAAAGGATCTTTACCGCCCGTGGCAATTTGACGAGCACGACGAGATGCGATTAACACCAAGTCAAAACGATTACCGATTTTATCTACGGCATCTTCAACAGTTACGCGAGCCATTTGGTCACTCCAACGTTTAAAATTTATAAAATAGTTGCGTAGTTTACTATGTGCTTAATCGTTAGCCAATAGATCTTTGAATAAAAGTTGATGATTTTCTACTTGTTGACTACGTTTTAGGCGCTGATTATTTACAATTGTTGTTAAATCCGTCAATGCTTGCTCAAAATCATCATTAACAATAATGTAATCAAATTCTTGATAATGAGAACATTCCGCTTTAGCTTGCGACATTCTACTCTCAATAATTTCTTCACTGTCTTGGCCACGAGATCGTAAGCGCGAAGCAAGTTCTTTCTTTGAGGGAGGACTGATAAAAATAGTTGTTACATCAGGTTTTTTCATACGAACCTGTTGTGCTCCTTGCCAATCAATATCTAAGAAAACATCAATTCCTTTAGCAAGTTGCTCATCAATTGCAGTTTCAGAAGTACCATAAAAATTATCAAACACTTCCGCATATTCATAAAACTCATGCTTACTTATTTGATGTTTAAACTGATCTACCGTTACAAAATGATAATGTTGACCATCAACTTCACCAGGACGAGGTTGACGAGTAGTATGAGAAACAGAAACTTGCATTAAACGAGAGCTTTCTTGCTTGAGTAAAGCAGATATTAAACTCGATTTTCCCGCACCACTTGGTGCAGAAAGAATAAATAAATTACCTGTTGTAGCCACGCTACTCTCCTAAATTTAACAATATTTTCGGCACTATACCGAAAATCACACTTTTTTCCTATGGTTTTAAAACACTAACTCTTTGACTAATGTTGCTAGCAACGTGTTTAGCTTTTGAATAGTCTTCTCTTGCTCGTCAACAATACACTACATATAGAAAAACAAATATAGAGTAAAAACTCTTTTTAGTATCTTTTATATACAAACATTTGATATGATAGCGCTGTCATTTTTATTTTAGTTATATTGATAAGGGCGTTTCGTGTTTAATTTAAAGAATAAATTTTTAATCATTTTAGTGTTTGCTAGCAGTATGGTTTCATCATTTGCAAATGCAGGATTAATTGATTTAGGAGTAGATCTTAGTACTGTTGATAAGTATACATTTGCAGTTGGCGGAGCTAACTCAAGCTTAATATTAGGCAGTGAAGCTGAAATATATGGCAATGTGGCTTCACAGTATTACCTATCGACTGCACCTAATGTAAAAATTCACGGGAATGCTTGTTATCAAGCTAGTGGAATGGGACCAAATACAGTTGTTGATGGTGTATCAGGTACGTGTGGTGAAATTGCTCAACTGGAATCAACAATAACTCAAGCAAATGCTTTTGCTACTAGCATAGCAGGTAGCAACATTAACGATATTAATGATTCATTAACGTTAAACGCAAGTATTCAAAATGTGTATTCAGTTAATGAAATCAATTTATCTACTGGTGAATTTCTCACTATATCAGGAAATGCTGATGATGAAATTATAATCAATGTTGCAGGTAATATTAAAGTAGGATCCTTAGCGGGTATATTACTTTCAGGAGGGATCACTGGCTCAAATGTATTATTTAATTTCAGCAATAATTTTGCCCAAAATGAATTCAATTTTGGTGGCGCAGATATTAGTGGAACGTTTTTAGGTAATAATACCGCTTACATAATGGGTGATGGAGCAACATTGAATGATGTTCGCTTTTATACCAATAAACATTTACAAGCAAATGTACAAGTTGTTCGAACTAAAGCGCTAACGGTTAAGGTGCCAGAACCTTCTACAGTACTAATTTTATTAGCTGGCTTATTTGTTTTATTAATGCGTTCAAACGCAAAACATAATTAAGACTGCAATTAAGTTAGTTTAAAATCTGGTCAAAACATAGTTAAAATAAAAAACGGATAACAATGACATGTTATCCGTTTTTCTTTGCTTTAGATAAATTAAATTATAACACTTTAGCAATTGATTCCGCTAAGTAATCAACATTGCTCGAAGCAATACCTGCGATACTCATACGACTAGAACCTACCATATAAATACTGTATTCATCTTGCAGTTGCTGAACTTGCTCAGGAGTAATACCGAGAAACGAGAACATACCCATTTGACGAGTAATAAAACTGAAATCACGAGTAACGCCTTTTTCAATTAATTTATCCACTAATAATTGACGGTTGCCATTAATGCGGTCTCGCATTTCTTTTAGCTCTGCATACCATTGGTGACGTAACTCATCAGAATGTAAAATCGTTTCAACTAACGCCGCACCATGCGCTGGCGGCATAGAATAAATAACACGAATCACATAAAGTAATACGGAATTTGCTACATCAACTGCAGTTGATGATTTACCAATAACCGTTATTGCACCAATGCGCTCACGGTATAAACCAAAGTTCTTTGAACAAGAACTACACACGACCATTTCATCAACACTTTCTGCGATTAAACGTAATCCATATGCATCTTCGTCTAAACCTTCACCAAAGCCTTGATAAGCCATATCTACAACAGGTAAAAAGCCAACAGATTTTGCAACTTCAGCAACTTGTTGCCATTGTTCATTGGTTAAGTCCATACCACTTGGGTTATGACAACAAGCATGCAATAAAACGGCATCATCACTACCCACTTCTTTAAGCGCAGCAAGCATTCCATCAAAGTCTAAAGATTTATTTTCATAATCATAATATGGATAGGTTTTTACCGTTAATCCTGCAGCTTCAAACAAACCTGTGTGGTTTGCCCATGTAGGATTACTCACCCAAATAGTTGCGCCCGCTTTACAAGATTTAATAAATTCAGCGGCGACACGCAAAGCACCAGTACCACCTGGAGTAGAAACTGTTCGAGCACGGTTTTCAATAAGCACTTTGTGATTACCAAAAATCAATTTGCTCATCTCATCGTTAAAAACTGGAGAACCTGTAGGGCCAATATATACTTTGGTATCTTCATTATCGTTACGATATTTTTCAGCTTTTTTCACACAATCTAAAATTGCAGTGTGACCTGCTTCATCTTTATATACACCAACACCAAGATCAATTTTCTGTGGGTTAGCATCTTCACGATATTTTGCTAATAATCCTAAAATAGGATCGGCTGGCAATGCCTTTAAGCGACCAAACATGACTCCGTTTACCTTATACAATGATAGGGATTTAACAAAACTTACGCCTTCGTAAATTCTGTCCTTAAAACCCCTGAGATTAAAGCGCAAGCATAGCCCCAAAGCAGCTAAATTTAAAGCACTTATAGGTAAAAATGTGTGCAAGATATACAGCGAAACGTTTCTATAAATATTGAGACGTTATATAGATGATAAAGAAAAGAGCTCCGCAACGAATTCTATACAGTTAAAATAACGAACCTCAATATAAAAAATCTTAGAAATTATTAGTAACTGCAGCGATAAAGCCTATAACGCCACCAAAAACACCGCCCCATACAACTAACCATCCTAAGTGTTTACGAATCATCTCTTGGATGATTTCCTTTACAAGTTGAGGCGTTAATTCATTTAATCTTTTTTCAATAATATCACTAACTTTTTCACGCATTTCCGCCATAACATTAGGTTGTTCTAATTCATCACGTAAAATCGTATTAAATTCTTCACTTTGAGAAATGTTGCCAACCGTTGATTTCATTTTTTCAATAAAAGGCTCACGTAAAGGCTGCAATGCTTCACTACCACCAACCATTGCCAACATACCACCAAAAGATGATTGTTCTATAACTTGCACTAAATCATCAAAGGCAGGTGATAAATCTACTTTTTCAATAATTGGAGTTAAATCCAAGCCTACTGATTTACTTGAACTATCCGTAGTTGAACTTAAAAAACGGTCAATATTTTCTTCTGTAAAAAACTGTTCCATCATTAAATTCCGGATCCCAGCTTTAAAGTCTTCAAAACGAGCAGGAATAACACCCGAGCCATAGAGAAAGGGCACTTTTTCAAACAGCATATGTATAGCCAACCAATTAGTAATAGCGCCTGACAATGCAAAGATACCAACAGTAAATATCAGATGATGATTTAGCAAATGTCCAACAATTGTTAATGTTAATGCCAGAAAATTGGTGACAACACTTTTGTTCACAAAACACTCCAAAATAAAACAAAGCTTCTAATATTATCTTAACAATTTCATAGTTTAGCGCCAAGTGAATACTGTATAGTGCTAACAATAAAAACAAAAATGGATTGCAATAATGAAAATTAAACTTACTTTTTTATTCATATCTTTATTTACTGTATTAAGTATTAATGCCAATGAAAATGAATGGCGTAAATTAGATCCCAACAATGCGATATTAATGACCTTACCGCACGGAAAAGTTGTTATTGAATTAGCGCCACAATTTGCTCCTAATCATGTAGAGCAGTTTAAAACGCTCACTAAAAACGGCCATTACGATGGCAATAAATTTTATCGAGTGATTGACGGTTTTGTTGCTCAAGGGGGGCCTGAGGATGGTAGTGCTAAAGATAAAGCGACTTCTTCTTTAAAAATTGAAGGTGACTTTGCAACTGATGAAAATTTTTCATTCACTTTAGTACAAGAAAATGATTTATTTGCTGAACAAACAGGATTTAAAGACGGGTTCGCATTAGGGCATAATCTTAGTGAAAAAAAGGCCTGGATGTTACATTGCCCGGGCATAATTGCAATGGCACGTGGCAATGAGCCTGATTCTGGCACTAGTCACTTTTACATCACAAATGGCCAAGCACCTCGATATTTAGATCGTATTATGACCGTGTTTGGTCGAGTCGTTTATGGCATGAATCACGTACAAGCCATTACTCGAACATCAGTAATAGCAGGCGATAAGCCAGTAAATAAAAAAGACTTCACACCAATGATTTCAATGCAATTAATGAGTGATTTACCTAAAGAGCAACAAATTCAATTGGAAATCAAAAATACAGAACATTCAAGTTATGCTAAAAAACTTGTCGATAGAAAAAAACGAGAGAATGCTTTTTTCTATAAGAAGCCACCGCCAGTGTTAGATATCTGTCAAACGCCTGTAGGAGTAAGAATAGTAAAATAGCACACCAATAATATGTATTGAGGACTTAACTCTTCTCCGTTATTAAGTCCTTAATGTTCCTTCACTTTCAATTCCTAAATTTTTCGATAAATGTTGAAATCTCTGTACCAGGTTCACTAAACTCATTCGTATCTTTACAATTTGAATGAATAGCACCTCCATAATTCATCCCCAAATAATGAAAAGTATCAGTGAAAGAATTAATAAACGAATCATCAATCTGCTCATGCATAGAAGTACTTACAACAAAACCAACTTTACCTCTCAATTTTCTACCTAGACTTTTAAGTTCATCAACAGATAGTAAATCTGTAATTCTATCGAAGAAAGTTTTCATTTGAGCACTCATTGCATACCAATAAACAGGTGAAGCAAAAATAATATTATCGTGGGTTAAAATATATTTAATCGTAGGTAAAAAATCATCATTCATATTGCCATGTTCATAATCATAAGTGGAAATATTTAGATCAGCTAAGTCAATGACTTCAATAGCTAACTTACTAGCGATAGTATCTATTAGCTTTCCCGTATTACCATTGCGTCTAGAACTACCAATGATAGCAATAGTTTTATTCATGTTTTATTCCTATATATTTAGATGAATAAACACATCCTAAAACCTCAACTATGGTTTAGGTAAACATTTAAATTAAAAAACTTACATACTTTATTTTTTATAAATTAAAATCAATGGCTTGAAATAAAAGCACAAAGTCTTTAGTAATAACAAAAGCGATATTTCATAAACTTAAATCAGTTTAACTTATCGCCTCTTTTAGGCTAAAAAAGTCACATATCTATTTTGTTTAAATTAATTCAAGAACAAACTAAATTATAACTGTTCGCCCAAGTTAATCACCGAACACATAGGTGTTCGCACATCACATTAAATTATTTTTCACTACAATTTCAACAGGTTACTGATTGGCACGATTTTAGCAAACTACACGTCACTACCAATTATTTATCTACTTAATTACCACGTTAAGAAAGAAGGTTTAAAAATGCTAAGAGATACTTCAGCACAAGATGTTTTAATAAAGCAAAGCGGAATAAAAAAACCACTGATAATTAAAATTATTACGGCTCTTTCACTTGTAACTTTGTTCATTATTTTTGTGTTACCCAAATTTACTAGCATGTTTTCTTCTGATTTAACTATTTCCAGAGAACGCCTACGTTTTGCAACAGTTGTAAAAGGCAACCTTCAACGCGATATAGGTGTGCAAGGGCAAATAGTTGCGGCGAATAGTCCAACTCTTTACTCAAAAGCTCCAGGGATTGTTAGCTTATTTATTAAAGCAGGCGATACGGTTACTGAAGGTCAAACATTAGCCGAAATTGACAGTCCACAGTTAAGAAACAGATACGAACAAGAGCTAGCTACACTCGAGCAATTAGAGTTAGCCGTTGGTAGACATCAAATTGAAATAAAAACAACCCAGTTAAACACTCAACAAACAATAGAAATGTCCGCAGTAAATTTAGAAGCTGCAGATGTTAATAAAAAGCGTGCCGAAACGAGCATTAAAGACTCTTTGATTAGCAAAAAAGAATATGAAGAAAAAGTCGCTGAATTTAAGCGTGCTTCTTTAGCTCATAGGCATGCTAAACAGAATTTTGATTTACAAAAAGAAAGTATGGAATTTGAATTAAAAAGCAAACAATCACAACTAGATAGACAACAATTTGTTGTAGATGATTTAAAACGCCAAGTCAGCGAACTTGTACTGTTAGCGCCGACAAATGGCATCATTGGTAGCGTAAATATTCGTGAAAAAGATAATGTCCCTGCCAATGCCTCATTAATTACTGTTATCGATTTAAGTGCCTTCGAAGTTGAAGTAAATATTCCAGAAAGTTTTGCTGACGATTTAGGTGTTGGTCTTGCCAGTGAAATCACTTTCAATGGTGAAACTCATCAAGGGCAAATCGTTGCAATATCACCAGAGGTCACCAACGGACAAGTGGTTGGTCGCTTACGATTTAATGAAGATATTGTTGCCAATTTGCGTCAAAACCAGCGTGTAAGTGCACGGATCTTAATTGAATCAAAAGAAAACATATT
>JAGSHH010000129.1 GCA_023954655.1 Colwelliaceae bacterium | reverse complement strand
GCAATTGTATTTAATACATCAACATATTTATGAATATTGGATTCCGAATCAACATTTTCTTCCCGGTGAACGCTCACAACAAAGTACTTACCGATTTCAAGCTCTAAACGGGAAACAACATCAGATGAGTTAATACTATCCTTGTAAAAAGATAACACTTCATCCATCGGACTACCTGTTTTTATAATGAACTCAGGTTTAAGACCTTCACGTAATAAATACTCCCTGGCAATATCACTGTATGGCATATTAATATCTGAAATATGATCAACAATTTTACGATTTATTTCTTCAGGAACACGCAAGTCAAAACAACGATTACCAGCTTCCATATGGAAAATAGGAATTTTCCTACGTTTTGCAGAAATGGCGGAAAGAGCACTATTAGTATCACCTAATATAAGCAATGCATCAGGTTGCAATTCTGCAAAAACTTTATCTGATTTACTGATGACTTGTGCCACCGTATCAGCAGCAGTTTCACCTGCACACTCTAAAAACACATCCGGAGCTCGTATACCAAGGTCATCAAAGAAGATTTGGTTCAATTCATAGTCATAATTTTGACCTGTATGAATTAAAGTATGCTCACAATATTTATCTAATTTGGCAATGGTTCTTGATAAACGAATAATCTCAGGTCGAGTGCCAACAATGGTAGCTACTTTTAATTTTTGCATTTGTGTTCCTTGTATCTTTTTTCATAATCACTATGCATGTCTGAAATAAGCGTATTCCAAGAGGGTATTTCTAAATTTAGCGCTTCACGTAATTTATTTGAATCTAAAGAACGGTCAATCTTCAGTTCAGTGGCTTCTACAATATCAATTGTTTTATTATACGTATTAGCAATCAACCCAAGCAAAGTAAACTTATCAATCGGATCAACACTTAACTGATATAGACCATGTAATGCTTGGTTAGGCAATATATAATCTACTAATAACCTTGCAATTACACACGTTGGCAAACCGGAGAATATTGCTTTAGAGAAGCCTTTTGTTTGTGATTCTTGCGACAAAAACCAATCAACTAAACTGACTTGTGAATTAAGTTCGTGACCAATAATTGAAGTTCTAAGAGTAAGGTGAGGTGCGTAATCGACTTCACCTAAAAATTTTGAACGACCATATAAATCACGCGCATCTGGTAGATCAGTTTCTGTATATAAACCTTTTTTACCATCAAATACACAATCTGTAGAAAAATGAATTAATTTACAAGAATGACCATCACACAGGCTAGCAAGTTGATGGGGTAAAAGACTATTCATAGCAATGGCATCAATATGCTGTTTTGAAATACTATGCTGTTTAATTAAGCCAATACAATTAATAACCACAGCAGGTTTTATTTTATCAATAGCAGACTCTATCGTCGCCCAATCATTGACATCAACACCTTTCAATAGTTGATCTTCACAATCAGTAAAAAAAACCTCTTTGCCCGTAATACTTCGAACCGTTCCATAAACTTGAATATCAGTTGTATCGTTAAAATTTTTAAAAAGGCTATAACCGAGCATCCCTGTAGCGCCAATAATTAACACTCTCATTTAAACACCTTCAGGAACAAATACATTACCCGATTCAATTTCACGCATGAAATCCAGCTTACGCAGCAATTCCTTCATGCCTTCAACATCTAAACGTTCAGTATTATGTGAGTTATAATCCTCAACTATAGATAAGTCTTGCTCACCTATTTCAAAATACTTTGAATAGTTTAGGTCACGGTTATCAGCAGGTACGCGATAATACTCACCTTGGTCTTGTGCAACATACATCTCTTCACGACTACATAAAGCTTCAAACAACTTTTCACCATGACGAGTACCGATCACATTCACTTGGTGTTCAGGCTTGCCTATCATCTCTAAAATCGCTTCGGTTAAAACTTTAATCGTTGCGGCCGGTGCTTTTTGTACAAAAACATCCCCATTTTGACCATTTTCAAAGGCATGAATAACCAAATCGACGGCATCATCTAATGTCATCATAAAGCGAGTCATTGATGGGTCAGTAATAGTAAGAGGTGTATTCTCAATAATTTGTCTAACAAATAATGGAATAACTGAACCTCGTGAAGCCATAACATTGCCATAGCGAGTGGCGCAAATAACTGTGCTTGTGCCTTCTAAATTGCGACTTTTAGCAACAATTACTTTTTCCATCATCGCTTTAGAAATACCCATAGCATTAATTGGATACACTGCTTTATCCGTGCTCAAACAGACCACTCGGCTAACACCATGGGAAATGGCGCTTTCTAATACATTTTCTGTACCTAGCACATTAGTTTTAACCGCCTCTAAAGGGTAAAACTCACAAGAAGGCACCTGCTTTAATGCAGCTGCATGAAATACATAATCCACACCGCGCATTGCAGTTGAGATGCTTTGAGGATCACGCACATCGCCAATGTAAAATTTAAGTTTTTCATTATTAAAGACTTTGCGCATATCATCTTGTTTTTTCTCATCACGTGAAAAAATACGAATTTCTTTAATATTACTATCAAGAAACCGACGCAATACAGCATTGCCGAAGGACCCTGTTCCGCCAGTAATTAACAATATCTTATTATTAAACATGAGTTACCTACTAAAAATTATTTTCTTTAACCAAATCTAGAGTATAAGGACACGAAATAGCAAGTTAATATTTATATGAGTTAAGATTATTGATTTTTTTAGATCGATTGCCGAGAACCCAATGATACGAATTGACGTAATGATTTATAATTTCACTCCAATTAAATTGATCTTTAGAGTATTTTGACGCCTTTTTACCCATTTCTATTAACTCACTATCACCTAAGCTCATTGCTTTAGTCAACACATCTCTAATTTGTAAAGAATCATTCTCAACTTGCCACCCAATCCCCTCATTAGTTAAACAATCCCAAGGGGTGGCAAATGTTGTAATTACTGGAGTTCCAACCCAAAGAGCCTCAGCAACAACTATTCCAAAATTTTCACTATATGAAGGTAAAATGAATATTGATGCGTGATCATAAGCTATCCACTTTTCTTCTTCAAACACAGGCCCTTCAATTGATACTGAATTTTTAACATTGAATGTTTTTATTAAATCTTTAAGTTCGTTTTCATAACCAGCATCGGCATGTCCATAAATTTTTAAGGTATAACCATGATTTATAGGTAATAAGGACCACGCTTCTATGAGATCAGGCAATCCTTTAACAGGTGACAATCTAGATAAAAACATTACAGTTTTATTAGATGGGGCAGGCAAGAAAGATTTCGGAATATGTGTTACATCTACGCCATTATTAATTACTACAACTGGAATACGAAGACCGATACAACTTACTGCCTTTTCCTCTTTCTGCGAATTAACAATAATTAGGTCCGCATCTTTAAGAATTTTTTTTTGGTATAACACCCAAGCTAATTTTTTTTTCCAAAACTTATGATTCATAGCCCAAGGCTCGAGCATGCCATGAGGACTAATTATTAGTTTAATTTTATTTTTTTTGGCAAACAAATACACGAGGAAAACGAATGGCGTCCACAATCCATGTATATGTATTATATAGTTCTCTTCTTTTTTCAATTTAAAATCTTTTAGCTTTTCAGCTTTCAAGCCTGCATCATATTGATAAGGAAGCAGATTAGTGTGACTTCCACTTATCAAAATAGCGCTGATATTGTTCGCTAAGAAGTTTTTGTGGAGTTGTAATGCCACATCACTAACTCCGCCACCTGTTTTTTTAGAATTTTCAACACAAGTTAAAATAGTAAACTTAGAGTTAGCATCAGGCTGATACATTTAATCTCCTACAATTTCATCTAATACTTCATTTAATTGCCCCCGAAGATTTTGGACATCTTCAAGTTCATACTCATGAAAATATATTTCAATTTTCTTAGATATAAGCCACGGAGCTATTTCACAGTGACAAGTTTGAGCTAGAATTAATGCATGCATTCGTCCTGCAACTACTAGATATTAAAAGCTAAGATCATACATAATATATTCTATTAGAAGTTTTCCTTCAAACGCTGAATATTCATAACCGAACTCATTAGAGGCATGGCTTGTCTCATGCTGAGGGACTTGTTCGCATGTTCCCTAGCATCTGTGACTTTTCACGATGTAGCAAAACTCTAATCTCGTAACTCTCTATTTTTGCTAATAGGTTCAATAAGTGATAATCGAGAAAACCAGCCCCCCCATAATCGATATAACTTACACAATTAACTTCCTACTATTAACAATAGGCTTTAATTACTTTTAAATTAACACTAAAACACATATTCCACTATCACGTCACAATTAAATTATCAGGCTTTACTCTTAAGTCTTGAATCAAATTATTTTTTTCGAACGAGGTTAGAAATATCGCAACGAAGAACAAAAATACGCCAGGAGAAAAGTAACCATAACCTCTTGCAAAAATCTCTATAAAGAACATAACAATAATAGAATGTCCAAAAACAAACGAAACAGAGTATTCATTCATCATTCTAACTTTATTAGAATCATTTAAATTAATAAATTTAATAATATAAATAAGAGAATCATAAAACCTATATAAGAAAGTTAGTATTAAAACAATTCCAAAAACACCAAACTCCCCTATAATCTTCGAGGCTAAAAATCCACCATCAGCTCTATTTTTGTATTCACCTGCCAGCTGATAAATAATTTCTCCATACTCTCCTGGTGGTAATATTCCCATATTCTGAAAACCAAGGCCAAAGCCATATGATGCATATAAAGCATTACTCATATCCTGCCACCCTTGCAAATAGACTAAAGCAGTTAAATTTCTGGTTGTTTCAGAAAAATCTAACCTTTCAATATAATAAGAAAGACTATCAGTGAAAGTTACTAAGTAGGTAATCATCAATGCGAAAAACATCACCAAAAAAAACATCTTTTTTATACTTGAAAAAAAATACAATGAAATCATTATCAAGGATATGATCAACAAAATTAAGCTTGGGTAAAGCACCCCCATCAGACCGACAGTAGCAATTAGATAAATTTTCATCAGAGTAGACAGATAAAGTCCAGTTACAAACAAAATACACCCAACACTGATCGCATAATGGCTTGGCTCTGCAAATGGAAAAATTGACTTGGCATATCCTTCATAACCTAAGACTCCAAGCCTCCAATACAGAGAAGACATTCCAATAGCAAGAATAAAAAAGCTCAAACTTTTAAACATCAAAAGTATATGAAAATATTTTAATTTACTAATTTCCAAAGATAAAAAAGCACCACATAGCATTAGAAAAATAAGTAAAATAAATGAAAGCAAGGACTTGAAAGTAAAACTATCAAAACCAGCTATTGAATTTACTATAAAATAAAAAATAAACATTACTAATAAAGAAAACAATGGAGACGACCCTCCCTTAATCGAAGGGATTTTTTTTTGTACTATAATCAAAATATAGATCATTGCAAAAAAAACACCTACAGTCATTGATGATGCATTTAAAGCCACGTAAAAAAAAGAAGGACTAAAAATTAAAACAAATATAACTGAATAAACTCTAAAAATTCGGGCTGAGTTTTTATTAAATTTCATGCAATGCTACTTGATAAAACAAAAATCGATTCCGATCTCGCTTTTAAAAGACACTTATGAGCATTACTATAATTCATTACAGAATCTAAATCAATAAAATCCTTTTCACTTTTGACAAGCCTACTTTCTAAGCCAACTAAAGATAAAAGACTCTCTATTCTATTAGAGTGACTTCCTGATGAAACAGTAATGAATGGTTTTTCTAAATTAATAGAAAAGCATGTCCCATGAAATGAATCTGTTATCACAAATGCTGCATTGGAAAATAATTCTAAGAATTCAATTGGACCAGCATCTCTAATCTGTTTATCAACTTTTGCACCAGCACTTAATCCCTGATCTAAAGCTACTACTTTATATCCTGTTTTCTTTGAGAAATACTCGACTGCATTACGTATCAATGGGTTTTTTGGTACGGTATAAAGAAGTATATATTTTTCTTTTATATTAACTTTATTTTTAATCTCAAGAGTCTCTAGCCACTGGTCTTTAGACAGCAACAATGTTGGATCTAAAACATGATGTACATCTCTATCCATAAGCCCTTGTAGTAATAATTGAGTGTCTTTTTCACGGACAGAAATCATGCAAAAATCTTCCAACAGTTCCTTAACATACTCTTTTTCATTAGAAGCCAGTTGATATCCACCAATACTTGAGGCATATGATATTTTTCGTGCTTTTTTTGGTGCAAAATTTAAAAAATATATAGGATCAATTGTGCAATCTTTACTTATACAAGCGGGATTCCAAATTTGGTCACTGCCCGCAACATAAATATCATAATTACCCAGCTCTCCATCCTGAAGTTTCTGCGTAGAAACACTCTTTGTCAACACCATATTTTTTTTTATAAATGTCTTAAATTTCTTGATTACTTTATATCGGGGAAATAAACGAAAAATATCTTTCCCCATTCCTAATAATCCATGAACAGACGGCTTAATTCTGATTAAATTAAAACTAATCCCGACATGATCATTGTCATAGTTAACAACTTCTACATCACCATAACGTGAAAGAACTTGCTGCAATGCAAATGCCTGAAATATTGCACCATAATTATTAGCATTCTGGGTTGTAATTAGTGCTATTTTTAGCATTTAATATTCTCCGCTTTATTGCTATTGACTAAGCCTACAATCTTTTTAAAGGCTAATTCGAAACGGGGTTCAATTTCATACAAAGCATCAACAATAAATTCATTTTCAATATAAAACTCTTTCTCTACTAGAGATTTCATCATAAATGCATAGCCTACGACATCTTCACTATTTAATTGAGTATTATTAACAAGAATATTTGCACTTTTTTTCGACATTTGGAAATCAGTCAAAAACCCAGGTTTTGAACTTATGTATTTTTTTAAAAGATAATTAGACGCATCATTTCTAGGCCTTTTTCTAGCAAAAAATTTACTTAATGGATTTTTTAAAACAACTTTAATAATCATATATAAATAATAATATTTAGTATTTTTAAATACGCTACTATAAATATCTTTATTTATTGAAATCATGCTTCCTAAATTAGGCAACACAAACTCTTGATATGAATGCCTAGCTATGTGAAACATTTCAATTTTTTTATATATTTTGTCTTTACAACCCTTTGAAGCCAAAAAAACAACACTCAATATAATATTTTCAGCATCCCTAAATATAGATTCTCTATAACAAAACTCGCATTGTTCTTTATTAAAAACCTCTACCTTGCCGTCTTTATTAATAAACTTAACAGACAGTAAGTTATCAGAAATATCATCACCGTATGCGCCGGCATTCATTATCACAGCACCACCAATACTACCAGGAATACCTTCAAGCCCTTCGAACCCTTCAAATTCATTAATAACACACACTCTTACAAAATCTTGTAATGAATATCCGCTTTCAACTGTAATTTTATTCCCTTTAACGATTAATTTCGTAAGGTTTCTAGTTGAGATTATTATGGAATAAGAAATTTCATCAAAAAACATGATATTTGTTGTAAAGCCAACAACTCTGTATTCAGCAGATATACTATTTAAGAACAGTATTAAATTTTCAAGCTCGGCCTCATCTTTAGGCTGTATAAATACTTTGGCAACACCACCAGTTTTAAAATATGTATCATATTTTAAAACATAGTCTGACTTATAACAGACGTTATTAAAAACCAAATATTCCTTAGCCGCCTTAATATCATTGTCTTTTTTCACACTGACCTACTCCTTCTTTTTTAAAAACAAGATTTTCTGCTGCAATAAAATAAATTAAGAGTAAAAAAGCATTACTGATAACAGTCGAAACAGCCGCACCCTCAGAACCGAAATCAGGTATAAGAACTAAATTTAAAATAATATTTAAAATGGCAACGAGCCCCATCAATTTAACTTTAGTTTTCATATGAGATTGTGTCACCAACGTAGCACCGACACTACTTGCAATAAACAGAATAGGCGCTGATACCGCTAAAATCATCAGCAAACTGATTGCTTCTTGATAGGCTTCTCCAAATATAAAAGGAACTACCCAGGGGGCTATTATCCAAATAAGTAACATGGCTACAATGCCTAGTATCAGCATAATCAGATTACCCTGCTTATAAACCAAATAAAAACGCTCTCTATCATGATTCGCCCAACGGTGCATTTTTGGCAAAAGAAATTTTTGGTAAACAATCCCAGGAAACAGTAGTACTGCAACCATAATGGTAAAGGCCACATTATAAACCCCTGCGGTTTCTAGCCCGGTGATGTATTTGACTAATATAATGTCGCTTTGGAAATAAATAAGATGAAACACACCAGCTAAACCAAACGGCCATGAATGCAAAATTACCGTTTTAATATCGGGTATCCACTCATTAGATTGAGCTATCAGCTTGGTATGACCTTTAAGATCAAAATCACCATTAGACATTTTAGATAATGAAAAAAAACCAAACATTAACAACCCTATTGCGACCACAGCATAAGCATATGCAACGTTTGCAACACTACCTCCATCTGTTAGCCAAAAAATCAATATAATCACCAAAGCTAACCGCACAAAGTGTGGTAAAAATTGCCATAAAGCGAGCTGAAAATATCGCTCTTCAAGCTGAAATTTACTACTGACCAATTCAAGAGAAACCTGACCAAAAACATAAGCAGACAAAATAACTATAATGAGTCTAAATGACTCATCATGAGGCCCAAATGCAGCCCACCCAATCAAAGCCATAATCACACATAAAGTGCTTATTAGAACAAAACGAAATGAGGATGGGAAAAATCGTATAGCTCCCCACCCCTCTTGTCCAAATACTTTCAGCCAATATGGAGCAACCCCAAACCCCGCTATAGGCACTAACAAACTAACCATTGCAAAAGCTGTCGCAAAAGCACCAAATTCGACAGGCCCAAGTTCACGCGCCAGTAGCGCCTGTGTTAGAAATGCACAGCCAGCCCCCATTATCGAACCCACCCATAATAGTGAGATCGTCTTGACCGATTTTTTTTTACTCACTATTTACCTTAACCCTCTTGATAAAACTCCTCGGATGATCAACATCAGTGCCTTTAATTAAGGCGACATGATAACTTAGTAACTGCAGTAAAAATTAAGGGTTATCGGCACTGTAAGTAAGCAGCGTCACTTCTGTCAACTCATCACTACTGACCTCAAGCGTACTATCAACGCTGCCCTGTAACTCTTATAGTCTGACTTTATTGATATCAAAGACTACCGTTGGAAAATATTTACGAAATTCCTCAGCCAGTGATAACCTTACATATCC
The DNA here is from genome assembly GCA_023954655.1 of Colwelliaceae bacterium. Lineage (GTDB taxonomy): Bacteria > Pseudomonadota > Gammaproteobacteria > Enterobacterales > Alteromonadaceae > Thalassotalea_H. Next base: position 469 of record JAGSHH010000129.1, on the reverse strand, counting down.
TAAACCAAGAATTGCGATACAAGTGTCATAAGTAGTAAAGCCATAGAAACCCCTTCAATCAAAATGCTACAAATGCTACAAATGCTATTTAAAGTCTGTTATTTAATAAAAATATCAAGATACCATTTAGAATCCCTAAAACAATCTTCTTTGAGATGAAATTCCCAACAGATACGGTTCAGCCATATTGTCTATGGAGAAGTTCGCTAAATCTAAAAACCACGCTTATAATCGCGCAGGATATTAACATAGAAAATCCGCATAGACTATGCGCCTTACTGGCTTATCCCGCTTGGAATGCAGCAGTCGATGCCTGGCTTCTTGACGGTTCTCCCCTTCAAAAAGACCAGACATGTTCGACTCAAAGTTGATTTATCCAGATGCAGTGCTTCAGCAGGCTAGCTGACAACATTTACAACCTTTACCTGTGCTAGCATAGTAAAATGAGAATTTAAAAACGTGGGCTTTG
>JAGSHH010000162.1 GCA_023954655.1 Colwelliaceae bacterium | reverse complement strand
TATGAGTCATGAGATTAGAACACCTATGAATGGTGTATTAGGCATGCTAGGTTTATTAGAACAAAGTCAATTATCAAAACAACAACATCATCATGTTCAGCTTGCAAATTCAAGCGCACACTCCTTATTGTCTTTAATCAACGATATTTTGGATTTTTCAAAGATAGAAGCCGGTAAATTAGATTTAGAAATTTTAGATTTTGATTTGCGAAACCAGTTTGGAGAATTTGCTGAATCTATGGCAGTTAGGGCACAAGAAAAAGGTTTAGAATTAGTTTTAGATTTGACTGAAGTTAATTATTCTATCGTAAGGAGTGATCCCAGTCGTTTAAGGCAAATACTGTCTAATTTAGTAGGTAATTCTATTAAGTTTACCAACAGTGGTGAAATTGTAATTAAAGCTTCATTAAAAGAATTAAATGGTAAATTAAAACTTACATGCCAAATATCTGATACTGGCATAGGTATCCCAGTTGATAAAGTTCATAAATTATTTGACTCATTTACACAAGTAGACTCTACAACAACAAGAAAATATGGAGGTACTGGTTTAGGTTTAGCAATCGTAAAGCAGTTATGCGAACTTATGGAAGGGCAGGTAAGAATTGAAAGTGAAATAAATAAAGGCAGTTGTGTTACATTCTCCATTAATTTAGAAAAAAGTGAAAATGCTCAATCAGTATTACCTTCAGTTGACATTGGAACAAAAGAGATTTTAATCGTTGATGATAATAAAACTAATCTTATAGTATTAAAAAATCAGCTAGAGGCATGGGGAGCATCAGTCACAATAGCTTATGATGGCTATGAAGCTCTAAGTATTCTTGAAAAAAATATAAAACAAAAACAAAAATTCTCTATTGCAATTATAGATATGCAAATGCCCGGTATGGACGGAGTTACATTGGGTAAAATCATTTCTGAAAATCCTCATATGTCTAATATTAGACTTATCATGATGACGTCGATGAATGAAAAGGGAGATGCTAATTATTTTTCAAACTTAGGCTTTTCAGCATACTTTCCAAAACCTGCAACTACATCTGATTTATTTGAAGCTTTATCAACAGTACTAGAAAAAGATAATAGTGAATTGTTAAACAAGGCGAACAAAGCAAAAACGAATCATAACTTGAATCAATTACAAAAAAGAATTCGAGAGAAAAAGCTACCTAAAAATGCTCGAATTTTACTTGTTGAAGATAATAGAATTAACCAAGCTGTTATCCTTGGGGTTTTAGCAAATATATATTTGCATGCAGATGTTGCAGAAGACGGACTTGTCGCTTTAGATATGTTAAATAATTGTCCTAGTGATAACCCTTATGAAATAATTATTATGGATTGCCAAATGCCTGAATTAGATGGGTATGAAACGAGCAGAATTATCCGCAAGGGTGATGTAGGTGAGCATTTTCAAGAAATACCAATCATAGCTATGACTGCAAATGCTATGAAAGGGGATAAAGATAAATGTATTGCGGCAGGTATGAGTGATTATGCAACCAAACCTGTTGATGCTTCTATTTTACAGGAAAAACTTTGCTATTGGCTCGGAGAGCGCACCTATTCAGTTTCTAATGGAAATAATGAAAAAGAGATTAATACTACTGTAAGTAAAGATCATCTTAATCATTTATCATCAAATAATGATAAAGCTAATGATGAAGTTTGGCATCAAGAAGCATTTTTAAAACGTATTCGTAATAATGTAGCTTTAGCGGACAAGTTAATTAAATTGTTTCTTGAAGACTCACCAGGTTTAATGATGTTATTGCAAGAATCTATTGAGCAAGAAAATCATGATGATATTGTTAATTATGCTCATAAATTGAAAGGTAGTGTCAAAAACTTAGGGGGAAATAAATTAGGATTATTATGCGAATTAGTTGAGAATAACGCTAAAAATAGTGAGAAAGAAAAATTACATACCCATAAAACATCGTTAATAAAAGAGTTTGATTTATTTATCGATGAATTACGTCGTTTTATCTGTTGATTATTGTTCAGTTATCTTTGTATTATTAAACGCAATAGAGTTGATTATTGGCTAATTTAAATTGTTAGTTACTTTGAAGAGAGTTTAATGAAAGATGTTAATAAATACACTATCTTAGCTGTTGATGATGCAAAAGATAGTTTAATGTTATTAGAATTTGATTTGATTGAAGCAGGTTATCAAGTTGTTACTGCTGACTCAGGGAATGCTGCTCTTTCACTTTTACAAGATGTTGAGGTTGATTTAGTTCTTTTAGATATGTATATGCCCGGAATTTCAGGCTTATCAACATTACAAGAAATTAAAAATCAAAGTAATTTAGCCCATACACCTGTCATCATGCTTTCAGCCTCCGGTGATCAAGAGCAAATTGTAGCGGCTCTAGAATTTGGCGAAGATGATTATGTGACTAAACCTTATATATCAAATGTTTTACTCGCTAGAATGAGAAACTCGTTACGATTAATGGAAAAAACGCAACAACTTGAGAAGCTAGCTAAAACTGACTCGTTAACCCAAGTGAATAATCGTGGTAGTTTTGAAGATCTAGTTAGTAAAGCTATTAGCCAAGCTAAAAGAACTGACCAAAATGTCTCCCTTGCTATGTTCGATCTGGATTTTTTTAAGAATGTAAATGATACTTACGGACATGAGACTGGTGATAAAGCTTTAATTGATTTTGCCGGTATATTAATCGAAACATTTCGCGATTATGATATTATTGGCCGAATCGGTGGTGAAGAGTTTGCTGTTTGCATGCCCAACACATTGATCCAAGATGCATTTAATGCCTGTGAGAGATGCAGAGAAGCATTAGAGTCTCATAATATTAATGTCGATTATGAAGGAAGTAATCATCAATTATCGTTAACTGTGAGTATCGGGGTAACCTCTGCAAGAGGTCATTTAATGGATTTTGATGATTTATTACGTATCGCTGACCATGGCTTATATAAAGCTAAAAAGAATGGGAGAAATCAATCTGTGATTGAAGGGGAGTTTGAAAATATAAACAAGAATTCAACTACTGAGGTTGTTGGAGAAGATGTATCAAATGTTTCACATTCGGATGATCAAGCAACTGAAATTGTAAGTGATGAAAAGTATCCAGGCATTAATTATTCCGTTGGTCTAAATAATGTTTTAGGTGATGAAGACTTATTTGCTGAAATTTTAGTGATGTTTTATCAGGACCATGGACAAGATCATCTGAATATTGAACAGGCTATTAATGAGGGTGCGGAACAGAAAATTAAACATTTAGTGCATACTCTTAAGGGCGTTTCATGCTCGGTTGGTGCTTTGGAATTATTTGAATGTTGTAAAGTGTTAGATATAGCTGTTACTGAGAATAACACTGAACAGTACCAAGATTTATTTGCTCCTTTAAAAGTAGAAATTGTAAAAGTCGTTTCTGGAATTGAATTGCGCTTAGCCGATAAGCTTTAATAACTTTGAATATATAATTATTCTATAATTAAACTAATATCGGAGGTTGGAATACAACAGCAAGGTAAAATTTCATTGTCTCCAACATAGGCCAGAGGCTCTCCGTTGGGATAATAAATATCCCCTTTAACTAAAGTCACTCGACAAGCACCACAAAAACCATCACGACAATGGTAATGTACTTCCACATCATTTTTTTCTAGGCTATTTAATAAAGTTTTCTCTGCAGGATCAAAGCGTATTGTGGTTTGATCGACTGTAATGATAACTTCATTACGGTGAGTATTTTTATCCGATGGAGAATTAGCATCAGCCATTATTGCTTTCTCGACATATTGTCATGAAAGTTTTTATATAATAAGTGATGCTAAAATTATTAGCTGACTTCATTTTTATAAATCAAAATCATCAAAGTCATCGCTTGAAACTGATGAATCAACTTGTCCTACAAGGTAGCTTGAAATTTCTGTTTCTTGTGGAGCAACTTGTACATTGTCACTGACTAAATATGCATTCATCCAAGGTAACGGGTTACTTTTAATATTAAAAGGTGCTTCAAAGCCAATTGCCGTTAAACGTTGATTACTAATGTATTCGATGTATTGGTTCAATATTTCAGCATTTAAACCTATCATAGAGCCATCTTTGAAAAGGTATTGTGCCCACTCTTTTTCTTGTTCCACTACATCTAAGAATATTTGTAATCCTTCATCTTTCATCGCTTCTGAAATTTCTTTCATTTCAGGATCGTCTTTTCCAGACATCCAGTTGTTTATAATGTGCTGAGTACCGGTTAAATGTAGTGCTTCATCACGAGCAATCAGTTTAATTATTTTAGCATTACCTTCAAGTAGTTCACGTTCAGCAAAAGCAAATGAACAGGCGAAACTAACATAAAAGCGGATAGCTTCTAAGGCATTGACAGAGCATATCGCTAAATATAGTTTTTCTTTTAATTTTCTTTGACTAACTTCGATTGTTTTACCTTCAACCGTGTACGTTCCTTCACCTTGAGATTGAAGCAGTTGTGTAGTGATAATTACATCATCAAAATACTTTGCAATACTACTTGCACGTTTTAAAATTGCAGGGTTAACCACTATATCGTCAAATACTTCACTTGGATCGGTAAATAAGTTACGTAATATATGTGTATATGAACGAGAGTGAATAGTTTCACTAAAGGCCCAAGTCTCAACCCATGTTTCAACTTCTGGAAGTGAAACGAGCGGTAATAATACAGCGTTTACTGAACGAGCGGCCATACTATCAAGCAATGTTTGATATTTTAGATTTGAAATAAAAATATGTTTTTCAGAATTTGTTAACCCTTGCCAATCAGCTCTATCTTTCGATACATCAATTTCTTCGGGACGCCAAAAGAATGATAGCTGTTTTTCGATCAACTTTTCAAAAGCCATGTAACGTTGTTGATCGTAGCGTGAGACATTTACACTATTTCCCAAAAACATTGGTTCTAACAATGCGTTATTGGGAGTTTGGTTAAATGTACTATAGGTCATGTAGTGCTCCTAGAAACAATACAATTTCTGTATTGTTTCAAAATATCTAAAAAGTAGATTGTTATTATTTTATTGTTATTTGTAGTTAGAAAATAGCATCAAATAACAGTTATAAGATGAATTGATTTTTATTAAATCTTACATGCGCCGCCTGCACAGTCATCACTCTCAACTTCAACTTGGTCGTCTGCACCATCACGAGTATTGTGATAATACATAGTTTTGATACCAAGCTTATAGGCAGTTAAAAGATCTTTTAAAATTTGTTTTACCGGAACTTTGCCACCTTCAAATTTTGAAGGGTCATAGTTTGTGTTGGCTGAAATAGTTTGGTCAATAAACTTTTGCATAATGCCGACAAGTTGCAGGTATCCTTCATTATTTGGAATATTCCATAATAATTCATAGTTGCCTTTCAGCTTTTCATACTCAGGAACCACTTGCTTTAAAATACCATCTTTACTGGCTTTAACACTGATTAAACCTCGAGGTGGTTCAATACCGTTTGTAGCATTGGAAATTTGTGATGATGTTTCCGAAGGCATTAATGCTGATACTGTAGAGTTTCTTACACCGTGTTTTTTGATGCTCTCACGTAAGCTTTCCCAATCTAAATGTAATGCTTCACCAGTAATATTATCGATTTCTTTTTTATAAGTATCGATAGGTAAAATGCCTTGCGATAAACGTGTTTCATTAAACTTAGGACAAGCCCCTTGTTCCATCGCTAACTTATTTGAAGCTTGTAACAAATAAAATTGAATCGCTTCAAACGTTCTATGAGTTAAATTATTCGCGCTACCGTTTGAATAAAAAACACCATTCTTGGCTAAGTAATAGGCATAGTTAATAACACCTATACCTAATGTTCTACGACCAAATGTAGCATTTTCTGCAGCTGGCATCGGGTAATCTTGATAATCTAATAAATTATCTAATGCGCGAACAGCTAAATCTGCTAGGCCCTCTAATTCATCTAAACTATCAATTGCACCTAAATTGAATGCAGACAGGGTACAAAGTGCTATTTCACCGTTTGGATCATTAATTTCATTTAATGGCTTAGTTGGAAGGGCTATTTCTAAACAAAGGTTACTTTGTCTGATCGGTGCAACTTCAGGATTAAATGGGCTATGCGTATTGCAGTGGTCAACGTTTTGAAGGTAAATTCGACCTGTACTAGCACGTTCTTGGGCAAATAATGTAAACAATTCAATTGCTTTAATACACTTTTTACGAATTGAATCATCAGCTTCATATTGTAAGTATAATGATTCAAATTTATCTTGATCTTCGAAGAATGCATCATATAAACCAGGAACATCACTTGGGCTAAATAAAGTGATTGACTCACCTTTTATTAAGCGTTGATACATTAACTTATTAAATTGAACCCCGTAATCTAGATGACGAACTCGGTTTTCTTCAACACCACGGTTATTCTTAAGTACAAGTAAACTTTCAACTTCTAAATGCCAAAGAGGATAGAATAAGGTAGCGGCACCACCTCGTACACCACCTTGAGAACAACTTTTCACTGCTGTTTGAAAATGTTTATAAAACGGTATACAACCTGTATGGAAAGCTTCACCATCACGAATTGAACTTCCTAAAGCACGAATTCTGCCGGCATTAATTCCAATACCTGCTCGTTGTGAAACATATTTAACTATTGAACTTGATGCGGCATTAATTGAATCTAAACTATCACCACACTCAATAAGTACACATGAAGAAAACTGACGTGTTGGTGTTCTTACGCCTGCCATGATAGGAGTTGGCAAAGAAATCTTAAATGTAGATATCGCGTTATAAAAGCCTTCAATATAGGTTAAGCGAGTATCTTTAGGGTATTTAGCAAATAAACAAGCGGCTACTAAGAGATATAAAAATTGAGCACTTTCATAAATTTCACCAGTTACACGGTTTTGAACTAAATACTTACCTTCAAGTTGTTTTACTGCGGCATAACTAAAATTTAGATCTCTTCGGTGATCTAAAAAGCTTTCCATTTGCTCGAATTCTTCTTGGGTATAATCAGCAAGTAAGTGTTGATCATATTTTCCAGATTCAACTAAATTTACTACGTGAGGGTAAAGTTTTGGTGGCTCAAATTGACCGTAAGCTTTTTTTCGCAGGTGAAATATAGCTAAACGTGCTGATAAAAACTGATAATCAGGCGTTTCTTCAGAGATTAAATCAGCAGCAGCCTTTATGATTGTTTCATGAATATCTTCGGTTTTAATACCGTCGTAAAATTGAATATGAGATTTAAGTTCAACTTGTGATACTGATACGTTATCTAAGTTTTCAGCAGCCCAAGCGATTACTTGGTGAATTTTCTCTAAATCGATGGGTTCTTTTTCGCCGTTACGCTTGGTTACAAAAAGATTGTTATTCATGAAAAACCTGTTTATTTATTTTATTTTTATAATTGTTTAGGTGGAATGTTTACTCTAATGGGCAAAATCATATATGCACAACATCTAGGGGGTAAACATAAAACAGATCACAAGATAATGAGGTTTAAAGTTTATTGCAAGCACTAAAAAAGTCTTAATTTTGTTATGGATATTCAGTTATAAATCTATGTTAGTAACAACTAACTTAGTAACGTGTTTTCAATTTGATTTTTGCGAAACGCAATATTTTTTTTATCTTTTTTTTTATAGTTTTTACTAGGTATATTTATTTTAGTGATAATTTTGAACTCTATATTACAAATTGTAATATAGAGTATTAAAAGCCATAAATTCAATGATATACGATTATTGCGTTTTAATTGGTCAGTTGGTGATTATGTAATCGAAAATAATTCTTGAGGAGTTTGTATAATAAAATCAGCCAGCCATTCCTGAGTGTTATCTGATGATTTAATATATCCCCACTGTGCTACATAAGTGGTCATATTTGCATTATTGCCTGCTTCAATATCTCGCAATGCATCACCAATATATAAACAGTGCTTAGGATCAACATTCATTTGCTCACAAGCATACAATAATGGTTCAGGATTAGGTTTTCTTGTTGATAAAGTATCGCCACCAACTAAAACACCACAATCTTCAAATACTGAAAAATATGGAAGTAGCTGTTTGGTTAATCCTTCAGGTTTATTTGTTACGACACCCCAAGGAATATTTTT
>JAGSHH010000214.1 GCA_023954655.1 Colwelliaceae bacterium | reverse complement strand
TATTAATTTTGTGCATGGAGAAACAACTAAATTAGCCAATGGCATGTGTTTTTCAAATGAGCCTGGAATTTATTTACCCGGGAAATTCGGAATAAGGCTTGAAGATTGCCTCTATATGACAGAGAAAGGCCCTAAATGGTTTACCATTCCACCAGATTCAATTGAATCACCAATAGGGAAATTAGCGCACATTTAATGGTTAATTAACTCTAAGGTATAAGATTTTAATGGTGACTTATCGAGTGATAGGTAAGTCACCATTCATTTTTCATCATGATTAATTATTCCCATTAAATGATCATTCCAATCTAAAGCTGGAACGGGCTTCTTAATTTTTCAAAGGGTTAGAGAGTTCGTTATAATTTTAAAAATTAATTTTTCTAAATTGAATCCTGGAGGTAATTCCATTTAATAGCTGGATTTTTGTTCTTTTTTGTATAAAACACAAAAAATTCACAAATCCTAAGAAAATAATGACTACGAGGTTCGCTAAGCGGAAGTTATTAGTTCGTTAATTGAGGCTTCGGCTACTAGCCAATAGCTGACATTAGCTTTTGAGTTAAAACGGCAGATCAGGGATCCTAAAGCTTCATTTTCCACTTAAAAAATCCATCTATTCACAACAGAATTTATACCTAAAACTTTTACATGGCGTTAGATCTAAAATCTCCAAAGCGGACATTATAATTATTCAAGTTTCAAAGAATTTAGAGTATTAAATCTAAGGCGGTTTCGCCCCCAAAGCGATGTTTGGACTCCACTTCTATCAACGACATATTAGACAGGTGGGTAAGTTAAAAGTAGCTTTTAAATTTGTCCCAAATCCCTAAGGATTCGTTTGGAAAAAAATCAATTCCTAACCACGACTTGACTAAGTAGATAAACACTAAAAAAATACCAAAGATGAATAAGCCCATAAAAAAGATAAGCAATAAAAACATAGTAAAGGCTATAAAGCGTTCAGTAGGTAAAAGCTCTCTTCTATTTACTCCACCAAGAAACACAAGATAAAAACTCCAGGGCAGGAACGGAAGTGCTAGGGTCGGCCTGAAATCAATATTGTGACTACGCCAATCTTGTGTAGTCATACTTTTCTGTAAAGCTTTACGCTGTTTATAAGTAAAACTTTCAGCTACAGACCTTTCCATACCGCTTAATAGCTGATTAACTTTTGAATTTTTATCTGCAGTTTTGATACGTGTCATATTGCCTCTATAATTCAAAGTTGAATAATTGAATAAAATACAGTGTGAATAATAGGTCTTATAATATTTTCCTATTAATGCTTAACCGAAGCATTACCAAAATAGATCATCGCAAATTTTTCTATGCGACTGAATAAAGCTTCAGGTAGAAATTTCAACCATGCACAACACAACGTCATGATGGTACGGCCAGGCTCATGAATAATAATTCTAAAATCACAATATATTGCCTGATGGATAAGCTTAAAAGCGGTTAGTTTGTTCTTAGATTGTATCGCCCGTCTTGCTATATATCTAAGCTGATATGCTTTCGCTAAACTATAAAATTTATTGAAAAATTTACGGTCAGAATCTTTGTTTAACATTACTGCATGTTGCCAACTCGAAAATTGCTTGTCTATATCGGCAGACAGCCCCCCGTCATTCACTCGATAATAAGTTAAAGGCGTTTCAATTCCAGCAAACTGCCATTTGGTGGTGAGCGCTATTCGCGTCCATAATTCAATATCTTCTGATTGTCTTAAACTTTCATTAAAATACATTGTTCTATATTTATCCCTACCAACACCAAAATACCCTACTTCAGATAACAAAGATCTTCTAATTACAGGGGCAGAGCCATTACCGACAGGATTACGACAAAAGATATGTTGTTTGGAAATATTTTTAAGCTTAGGAAATTGCCCTACACCTAATAGTGCACCTTCTTCACTGATAAATAATGAAGGACAATAACTGACTCCTACATTAGGGTTTTCAGATAAATGTTGTATGTGCATGGTTAACTTATCGGGAGCCCAATAATCATCAGCGTCTAATAAAGCAACATATATTCCACGGGCAGCATCTATACCAGTATTACGTGCTCCCGATAAACCTCTATTTGCTTGTTGAATAATCCTAATACGGGGGTCAGAAAATTTATTTACTATCTTTAAGGTATCATCAACACAACCATCATCGACTAAAATAAGTTCAAAATGATGGTAACTTTGCTCAAGAACACTGTTAATACTTTGCGCTATGTACTTTTCAACGTTATACATGGGAATAATGACAGATATAACGGGAATTGGATTAATTTTCATGTGATTTCCTCCGGTCAAGTAGATTACTTAAGTTGTAAGTTATTGGTTTACTGACACTTATTAGATAGATGCAAAATAGGCAAAACAAACTACTAAGAAAGATCACAACAGCAAACTCCATAGGTTCACTTGGGCTAATGATAAGCAGTGCTGAAAAACTGATTAATAGGCAAACTAAGCGAGTAATCGTTTCGTTATGGTATTGCTCTCTTGCTCTTTGAAAACAACAGATGATATCCATAAATAAATTAGGCAGAGCGACTAAGCAAAGTATTGTGATAATTGGTACTACTGAAATCCATTTTTCATCAAATAAAATAGGAACGTAAATGGGAGCTATTAGTGCTTGAATGACAAATAAGCCCCCGATTAACAAAGAAATACCAAATATTAATTTTTGTTGGGCTAGTAACAGCCCTTCTCGCTGTAATTTACATAAATAAGGGTATAAGGCATTTATATAAACTTGACCAATTGACTGACTTAAACCAACACCTGCATTTTTTGCAAAACTGTAAAAACCGAAAAGTTCTGGTGTTAATAATTTACCCGCAATAAACGTATCCGCATGAATTCGAATACCTCGTAAAAATTCAGTGTTAAAAATTTTACCTGATGTTTGCAGCATCAAATAAATAACAGAGAATTTAAAATCAACGCCATATGATTTAACAGGTGAAAATGAAAAGAGAATTAACCAAAAAATTGAGAAAGTAACTTTACCTATAGCAATAGATAAAATGTCGGCCCCTAATAAGGCTGCAATAGCTATAGTAACGTTTTCAATAATAACGCACAGTCCGTTTCGTATACTGAACCAACGTATTTTATTTTCACGTTTTAATAACGATATTTTTACACTGACCCAGGGATAAAAAATATAAGTAATGGCCATGATTTGTAACAAAACAATGATTTGTTCATTATCATAAAGTGAAGATAAAAAGTCAGCAGAAGTCCATTGCCCTATAGCAATAGTTATACAAATCGCCCATTGAATAAACAGACCATTTTTAGCAAACCTTTCAAGTTGATGTTGTTTACAATTAATAAGTTGGCTACCGACGCCCGCTCTAAGCAACAATGCAAATACGTCATGGAATGCTAAGGCTAGCATTGCTGTACCATAGGATGTTGGTGACAATTGAGCAGCAAGTACAATAATAGTAAAAATACGGGATATCTTAGCGATAAATTCAGCACTGAGTAACCAAACAGTGTTTGATATAAGTCCCATAATTGAATTAAATTGTATTCTAAAAAACTGAATCAATTGCATTAGAACGTCCCTAAGTTATCATTGCATAATATTTAACAAGATAACTTCAAGTTTTGTTCCAATATTTTAATTATTTTAATCGGTTGATTATTAAATACTTTATATAGTTAGCTAAAAAACATATTGTAATAATTTGCACTATGAAAATCATAAAATTTGATATTCGCAAATTAGGAATACTTTTATTTTATTCCGTTTTCTGCCACTGCTGCATTTTTCGATAAAGTGTTGAAGGGCTAACGCCTAATTGACTCGCGGCATTTACAATATTGTCCTGACACTTTTCAATAGCTTGTTCAATCGCTACCTTTTCAACCTCAGCGAGTGACAGGATAGGTGAAGATGATTGAGGCGTATTATGACTAAATGCACCTTGATTATTATCAATACTTGAAGAGACAGTACTATTACTTAGAACATCATTAGGTAACTGCACCTGCTTATTAAGGCCAAGCTGTAAAGCAATAATATCTTTTGAAATTAATGGCCCTTCAGACATGACAATTGAGCTATGAATAATATTTTGTAATTGGCGAACATTACCTGGCCATGCATAAGATTTGATTAATTTTTCTGCTTCAGAAGAAAACCCAGCAAAGACCTTACCTTCAATTTCACTGAAATGACTTAGAAAATACTCTGCCAATTGAATAATGTCATTATCACGTTCATTTAGTGGAGGTAGTGCGATAGAAATTACATTTAAGCGATAAAAAAGGTCCTCGCGTAATTTATTTTCAATAATCGCGACTTGGGGTTCTCTATTCGTTGCACTAATAAAACGAATATCCACTTTTTCTTCTTTTGCACTTCCTACCTTTTGGAAGCAACCAGTTTGAATGAAGCGCAATAACTTTGCTTGTAAACTAAAATCCATTTCTCCTATTTCATCTAGAAATAAACTACCACCGTTTGCTAGAGAAGCTGCGCCATCACGATTAGATACAGCACCAGAGAATGCTCCTTTAATATGACCAAATACTTCAGACTCCATCAATTCTGATGGTATAGCTGCACAGTTAAGAGC
>JAGSHH010000010.1 GCA_023954655.1 Colwelliaceae bacterium | reverse complement strand
TATAATTTTTTTTCCATCACAATAGCATCTTCATAACCAAAACCGACAGCACTTGGATAGTAACCTGTTCTTCTTGCTATTTCTGAATAACCTGAGTTGATGTACATCATCAAAGCTGATATGTTTTTTGCCCTGACTTCGAGTAATAACTTTTCGGCTCCGAGTCCTTTAGCTTCATGAGTATAATGATTAAGTAAATATTTACCGTAGCCATTTCCTTGGTAAGTAGAGGATACACAAATATCCATTAACGTTGCTTCGCCTATGACATGCTCGCCAATATAAAAGCCAATTAAATTGTTATCATCAATAAGGTAATAGCCAAAATAACGTCCGCCAATGCAGCTTTTAAATGTTTTTTCACTCCATGGGTGAGAATGACAGTCGTTTTCAATAGTCATTAACTGAGTGACATCTTCAAGTGTAATAGGGAAAAATTTAAGAGTCATATAAAATACTTAAGAGATTAAATTATGTTGAATGATTATTTGCCATAGTTTTCTTTTAATTGAAAGTGATTGAGTAATTGATTGGATACTTGGCGTTGTTAGAATGTTTTTATCAAAGGTAATATTGTCGTTATCAACAAATTGCCAATTAAATAGCCCTAAATTAATATGTGTTGCTTCCCATGAAATATCAACGGGCTCTATCGTCAATGCCAATAAAATATCTTTAAATATTATTTGGTTTATTATTTCTTCACTGACTTGTTCAATATTACTATCTTTAGTTGGCTTTTGTTTTTTAGATTGATTAGGGTCAGTTAATGATTTTCGTTGCCACAAGCCGATGCCCATTTCTTTTAAGTGACTTAATTGTCTTGTGGTAATACTCATTTAATAACAACGTAACTGTAGAAGATAAAACAATTATCCTAGTATAAATAGCAATTTGATAATTGTTAAGTGTTAACTTTTTATATTAGATCACATCTATTGTTTTACTGACGTACTCAATAAAGTTTCGAATGATTCTAACGGGACTGGTTTACTATAGACATAACCTTGATATTCTTCACAATTCATTTTCTTTAATTCATCTAAATGTTCATCTAATTCAACACCTTCACCAACTACTTTTAAATTAAGCGTATGTGCTAATGAAATGATAGAGCGAACAATACTTTGGTCCGTAGCGCATTCATGCATACCCATAATAAAACTTCGGTCTACTTTTAATATATCGATAGGAAATTTTTTCAAATAATTGAGGGATGAAAAGCCAGTTCCAAAATCATCTAGTGCTAATTGGAACCCTAATAATTTTATGCTTTTCATTGTTTCAATAGCTTGGTCAATATTATGTAATAACATGCCTTCTGTAATTTCTATTTTTATACAATTAGCGGGTATAGAAAATTGACTTAACTTAGCCTGTAACATTGTTAACAATTCAGAAGGTTGTGAAAACATTTTTCCTGATATATTAATAGAGATGGCACCAAAATTTTTACCGTCAAGTTGCCATTTTGATACTTGCTCAAAAACTTTATCGATAGTAATACGATCAATTTGGTCAATAAAGCCAGCTTGTTCGGCGAGAGGAATAAATTGAGCTGGGGATATCACTGTACCATCTGGTTCTATCCAACGTATTAATGCTTCAGCGCCTGTTATACAGTCAGTTTTAGTGTTGACTACCGGTTGATAATAAAATTCAAAATGTTTATTTACTATTGCATTGAGTAACTTTTGCTCTAGTTCCAGTTGTTTTGCAACTTCATTGTTCATATGTTCTTCAAAAAAACGATAGCGATAACTATCACTATTTTTGACATCGAGCATTGCAATTGCTGAGTTTTTAAGTAATCCCTGTGGAGTGATACTATCATCGGGATATAAACTAATTCCCATACTTGCAGTTAAAGGTAATGACGTGTTGTCTACAACAAAAGGTGAATCAAAAATGGATATAATTTTTTGTGCAACACGAGCAGCGCTGCGTTTGGGTTCATTTAATTCGGCTAGAATACAAAACTCAGCACCATTAATTCGAGCAATTACATCTTTAGAATAGAGTTTGGATTTTAAACGTTCCGATATTTCACGGATAACATTATCGCCAGTTTTATGACCAAAAGAATCGTTGATTTTCTTAAAGCCATTTACATCAAGTAATAATAATGTAGGTGTTTTCTTAGAATGCTTTGCGTTTAAGCAAGATTGTTTAATGAGTTGGTCTAATAAGGTTCTGTTTGGCAAACCTGTCAAATCATCGTGTGTTGCGAATTTTGTTAGTTGCTCTTGAGACTTATTGCGTTCAGTAATATCCCTAAAAACGCCTAAATAATGAATGATATCATTCTGCTCATTTTTTATTACTTCAATATCAAGTTCTATACGGTATATTTCACCCTCTGATCGCTCATCAAATAACTCTCCGTGCCACATTTCGTCTATTTTAGCTTGAAGCATTATTTTTCTAGCAAGATTATCATCTTGACCTTTAATACTAGCAAAGTTTACTTTTTTGCCGATAACTTCATGTTTGGTTTTGTGAGTATGTTGAACGAAGGCATTGTTTACTGATTCTATTTCAAAATCTGCATTGGTGATCCAAACTGCATCTGAGGTTTTACTAAAAGCATGAGACAGCAGTAATAATTGTTTCTCATTATCTTTTATTTCATCATTATGAATTTTTAAGCGTAATGATTGTTGACGAGAGTAATAGATCCTAGATAAAAGTAATATCAATATGAGAACAAACATACTTATAAGTAGAATATATTTCTTTTGAACACTAGTTTGTTTTATTTCTGCAGAGTTAAGCTCATTTTCTTGTTTGAGTAAATTTATTTTTTCTTCTTGAGATTTTACTTGATATTTCGCATGTAAATTTATTATCGAGCTTTTTTGAGCCTTAACTAATATTTCGATACTACGCTCATTATATAATTCTAAATATATTAGTGCTTTATTTAGTTGTCCTTGTTTTTTATATAAATTACTTATTTGTAAAAGGGTTTTTACTTCATTATTAATGAGGTTTAATTCTTTAAAATGCTTCATTGCTTTAAGATAAAAGTTTAAAGCAAGATCAAATTTTCCTTGATGCGTTAATAAGTCAGCTAATGCTACTTTAGAAATGGTGAGGTTTATCTCGTCATTTGTTTGAGTACTGATTAATAATGATTGCTGAATAAGTTGTTCACTTTTAGCAAACTCGCCTATCGATTGAAAAGATTCAGCTTTTGAAATAAGTGCTTGTATTTGAATTTTTGAATATTGATTAATATTCGGATGATCTAATACCTTATTGTATGAGGACAGGGCATTATCAAATTGTTCATCCTCAGCGTAATAGATACCTAAATTTGTTAGCCCCGTTAAATAACTTTCTTCATCTGGTGATTCTTTTGAAATGACTAATGACTCTTTTAATAGATAAATAGCTTCTTCATAATTTTGTTGAGCCCAACTTATCATTGATAAATTGTTATAAATTTTTATCTTTCCTTTTGAGATATTATATTTTTTATAAATATCCATAGCGAAAAGAAAGTGTTGTTGAGCAGCTTCGAATTCTGAGGTGCGAAAAAAACTATCTCCTAGTAAATTAAGCAAAGTGGCTTTATTAAGCTCGCTTAGAAAAAGTTTATTATCAACGAAGTTATCTTTTTGCTGAGTATTAAAGCCATTCAATTGTTTTTTAAGTGATTCCCCTTGGGAAATGGCAATAATATACTGCCCTTCATTGTGGTTCAGTGCCATGCTGTATAGTTCGGCAAGAAAGTTGATAACGTTTTGATCACTCTTAGATAAAGTCAATCCGATTAATTTATTTTTCCATAGGTTAAATCTTTCTTTATCGGCCTTTTTAGCACTCAAGTGCATTAACTTTAAATATGTTAAGGATGCTATTTGAGGATGTTGATTTTCATTTATGTCAAAAAGAAGCGTTTGTCCTCGCGTTATTTTTTCATGATCTGGTAAATTATTTTTTGTAAAAATACTTTGATATTTTTTATAGAAATATTTGGTGGAAACAGCTTTATCTGCTGCATTTGCTGTAGGTAATAAATAACAAAAGAACACGAGTGCCAGTGTATAGAAAATTTTGTAATGACAAAAAAACTTCATATAATAAACAACCTATAATCGACAACTTAACTTACTAAATATCAGGTTAGAAAGTGCAATCAGGGATTCAGAAAGTTAAACGATAAACTGAGCTAAAACTAACTATTGATTATATTATGCACTGCATAAGTTCAGTAGGTTACAGAATTATGTATCTGTTTTGTTTCTATTAGCGTTTAGAATTATTTACTTAAGAAAAAATAGTAGAAATAAGTTATTAGAAAAGAATGGCAGGGGTGGAGAGATTCGAACTCCCAACCGTCGGTTTTGGAGACCGCTGTTCTACCAATTGGAACTACACCCCTGCAACGGAGACGAATTATACCCAAGCAAATCCAAAGGTAAAGCGCTAAATACTAATTTTATACTGTTCGTCTAATAAATGTGCAATCAATGGCAGCCTTTAATGCTATGCCTTTTGCTCTAATTAGTTATTTTCCTTTTCACTGCTTCTATATTGAATCATGTTCAAGCACTGCTAGGCTTATGATTGAAGTAACTTTAATTCTTTTGGGTACGGATAAACATCTTCAAATATCCCTTCTTGAATATTTTTTTGGCGCTGTTGCCGATAGCTTGCTTCTAATAATTCGCTGTGATGAATTAAAAACGCTTTACGGTATTTAAGATTTGCTAATGCAAATGTTGCTAATTCTTCTGGAAACATATCGCCAGGTGCTACAGAGTACCAGGGCTCAGCGGCATATATTTGTTCTTCTGTTATTGCTTCTGGTTTTACTCTAAAGTTAACTTCATTCATATACGTAATTTCATCATAATCATAAAATATAACTCGGCCATGGCGAGTGACACCGAAATTTTTTAAAAGCATGTCACCAGGGAATATATTTGCTGCAATAAGTTGTTTTATCGCCTCCCCGTAGCCGAACATTGCTTCTTCTATTTCTTCATCATTAGCATTGGCTAAATAAATATTAAGCGGTGTCATTCTCCGTTCAATGTATAAATGTTGGATGATGATAAAGTTATCTTCAAAACGAATGATAGAAGGAGCTACTAACATTAATTCATCGAGTAACTCTTGAGAAAATCGCTCTTTTGGAAAAGCAACTTCTGAATATTCCATGGTATCTGCCATTCTGCCCACTCTGTCATGAAGCTTAACTAACCGGTATTTTGATTTAACGTCTTTTTTGGTCATTTTTTTGCTTGGAGCAAACTTATCTTTAATAATTTTAAAAACGTAAGGGTATGAAGGTAGAGTAAATACCGACATTACCATTCCTTTTATGCCATCAGCCAGTTTAAATTGGTCATCGCTATTGTCTAAATGATTCAAAAAATCTCGATAAAACTGTGTTTTCCCCTGTTTGTGAAAGCCAATAGCTGAATATAAATCTGCTCGTGTTTTATGAGGTATTAATCGTTGTAAAAAATTGACGAGGGCCTGAGGGTAAAAGCAATCTACAAAAAAGTAAGAGCGAGCAAAACCAAATACTACTGCCATGTTTTCAGGGTCAGTCAATAAAGCATCAAGGTGTAGCCCTGTTTCTTCATTATTAATTATCGAGACAATAAAAGGTGTTTCACCACTTGGCGATATTACTCTGCCAATAATGTAGGCGCCTTTATTTCGATAAAAAGTGAAATTTAAAATATCAAGCTTAAGTTCTTTTAAAGAATATTTAGCTAATTCAGGCTTTTTAATAAACGCTTTAACTAGGCTACTAAACTCTTTTTTGGGTTGTATGAATCTAGCTGAGAAACTCGCTTTTCTAATAATATCGGTAATTGTTTTACTTAACCCTTTTTCAGCGGGGTTATAGCGTGTATAGATTTTAGCCGCTGATATTGGCTGATCTTCAATGTTACTTGCTTCAACAAAAATAAAGTCATTGTGATAATATTTTCGTTCGAAAAGGTGACAAAAAACAGAATTATAAAAACTCTCTGCTAGCTCAGATTGTGGATGATTTTGTAAAAGTTGGATGTAACACGACTTAACGTTTTGCCATAATTTTATTTCTAATAATTCAATTCCAAAGTCTTGTTTTATTGTCTGAAGTGTTTCGGTGACACGTTTATCAAAGTAATCAGTACGCTCACTTGCCGCATTTTGAATTTCTTGCCATTGGCACTTTTCAAAGCGCTCCTTTGCTGAACGTGTTAATTCACTAAATAAAAATATATGTCGCTCAAATCCAT
The DNA here is from genome assembly GCA_023954655.1 of Colwelliaceae bacterium. GTDB lineage: Bacteria > Pseudomonadota > Gammaproteobacteria > Enterobacterales > Alteromonadaceae > Thalassotalea_H. The sequence continues at coordinate 26,987 of JAGSHH010000010.1, read as the reverse complement.
TTAAAATGGTTTTTGCGATTGCATGTGTTTGCGTTAAGTTATAGTCATTCATTATAACAATGCCTTCATTGACTTTGTATCAGCATACGATACAAATGCTTTTAAAGGTGATGATTTTCACTAATGGTGAACATTTAGTTCAGTGATATTTACTTATAAAGTTTATACCACTCGGTTTTACTTGCTATTCATTGCTGTCAGCACTAAAATTACGCGGTTTTTCACTGAGTAATTATCCTTAAAAATATCATGCGTGTTGCCGACTTTACCTTTAATCTACCCGAAGAGCTAATTGCTCGTTATCCTAAAGAAAATAGATCATCTAGCCGTTTAATGACGCTTGATGGTAATAGCGGAAAAATTACAGACTCAACTTTTGTTGATATTTTGGAACAAGTTAATGAAGGCGACTTATTAGTTTTTAACAATACCCGTGTAATTCCCGCAAGACTATTTGGCCAAAAATCCAGTGGTGGTAAAGTCGAGGTATTAGTTGAAAGACTATTAGATGATAAAAGGTTTTTAGCGCATGTTCGCGCGAGTAAGTCGCCAAAAGAAGGCACAGAGATACGTTTAGAAAATAAAGTTGATGCCACCATGATTGCAAGGCATGGTGCATTATTTGAACTAGAAATTCATTCTGAAGAAAATATTCTTCAAGTATTAGAAGATGTAGGGCATATGCCGCTTCCTCCATATATTGATCGTCCAGATGAAGCAAGTGACAAAGAGCGATACCAAACGGTTTATAATGAAAAACCAGGCGCTGTAGCCGCGCCAACCGCAGGTTTGCATTTTGATGATGCATTACTTTCTAAGCTAACTGAAAAAGGTGTTAACTTTGCTTTTGTAACTTTGCATGTTGGCGCGGGAACATTCCAACCTGTAAGAGTTGATAACATTGCTGATCATATTATGCATGCTGAATATGCTGAAGTTCCAATTGAGGTTGTTAACCAAGTTAATAAAACTAAAGCAGCCGGTAAGCGAGTTATTGCTGTTGGTACTACATCAGTACGTTCCCTTGAAAGTGCTGCCAAAACATCAATTCAAAATGGCCTGCCGTTAAAAGAGTTTTATGGTGATACTGATATTTTTATTACGCCAGGTTATCAATTTGAAGTGATTGATGCCTTGATTACTAATTTTCATCTATCTGAATCAACTTTATTAATGCTAGTGAGTGCTTTCGCTGGCTATGAAAATATTATGTCAGCATATCAACATGCTGTGACCGAAAAATATCGTTTTTTTAGTTATGGTGATGCCATGCTACTAACTAAGAAAACGACTTAAACAATTAACACTAAACCGCTGGCCTGTTTTGCTGGTAGGTAAGGATTAAATATGACTGAGAAAAAAACTGATAAGGCAATGAAATTTGATCTTATCAATAAAGATGGTAAAGCAAGAAGGGGTCGATTGACCTTTGCCCGTGGTACAGTAGAAACACCTGCTTTTATGCCTGTTGGTACCTATGGAACAGTAAAAGGTATGAAAACGGAAGAAGTGAAAGATATAGGTGCTGAAATTATCTTAGGCAATACTTTTCATTTAATGTTACGCCCAGGTACGGATATTGTAGAGCAGCATGGTGGCTTACATGAATTTATTAACTGGGATAAGCCAATATTAACTGACTCAGGTGGTTTTCAAGTATTTAGCTTAGGTAAAATGCGTAAAATTACCGAAGAGGGCGTTAAGTTTAGCTCACCAGTAAATGGTGAAAAAATTATGCTTACGCCTGAGCGTTCAATGGAAGTTCAGCGTAAACTTGGTTCAGATATAGTAATGATATTTGATGAATGTACGCCGTATCCAGCGACGCACCAAGAGTCAAAAGATTCGATGGAATTATCACTTCGTTGGGCACAACGTTCAAAAGACGCTCATCAAGAAAATCCTAATGCCTTATTTGGAATTGTCCAAGGTGGCATGTATGAAGATCTGCGTGAAGTGTCTGTAGAAGGGCTAAAGTCGATTGATTTTGATGGTTACGCTATTGGTGGATTATCTGTAGGTGAACCGAAAGAAGATATGGTGAGAATTTTAGATCATACTGCCCCCTTGATCCCTGAAAATAAGCCCCGATATCTCATGGGTGTAGGTAAGCCTGAAGACTTAGTTGAAGGTGTTCGTCGAGGTATCGATATGTTCGATTGTGTTATGCCAACACGAAATGCTCGCAATGGTCATTTGTTTGTTACTAATGGCGTAATTAAAATACGTAATGCGCGTCATAAAACAGATACTGGACCGTTAGATCCCGAGTGTGATTGTTATACCTGTAAAAATTATTCTCGTGCATATTTACATCATTTAGATAAGTGCAATGAAATTTTAGGATCACAACTTAATACCTTACATAATTTACGTTTTTATCAGCGAATTATGAAAGAATTGCGTGATGCGATTGAGCAAGGTAAGTTAGCAGATTATACTGAAGCGTTTTATGCCTTACGTGACATGCCTGTACCGCCATTGGCTGCGGGAAGCGAACAAGTTTAGCGGTTGATTGACAGTATTATTTGGTCAATATAACATTTAAAAATTATCATTTATTATAAGAAGTATAAGAGGAAATTATGAGTTTATTTATTAGTCAAGCACATGCAGCATCAGGCCCAGCTCCAGCTGGCGGCGGTATGGAAATGGTTATCATGTTATTAGTGTTTGGTTTTGTGTTTTATTTTATGATTTACCGTCCACAAGCAAAACGTGTAAAAGAGCATAAAGGTTTAATGTCCGCACTATCTAAAGGTGATGAAGTGTTAACGCAAGGTGGCATTGTCGGTAAAATTATCAAAGTTTCTGACGAAAAAGACTTTATTGTGGTCAGCATTGCTGAAGGTACAGAAGTGACAGTGCAAAAAGGTGCTGTAAATGCGGTACTACCTAAAGGTACAATGAAATCACTATAACTATTTACCTTTGTAGGTAAAGTGGTATAAAAATTAACAAAGCATAGGATGAAATTGTGTTAAACAACTCTCCATTATGGAAAAAATTGCTGGTGCTTTTTATTGTAGCGTTAGGGGCGCTTTATGCTTCTCCTAATCTCTATGGTGAATCTCCAGCTGTACAAGTATCAGGTTTACGTGGTGTTGAAGCTGATGCATCTACATTAGACACGATTAAATCTAAATTAACTGAACAGAAAATTGATTTTTCTAAAATAATATTAGAAAAAGGCCAAGTATTAACGAAGTTCAACGATACCGAAAATCAGCTAAAAGCTCGCGATTTATTAGATGAACATTTAGGCGACAAATATTCTGTTGCATTAAATTTAACGCCTAATACACCTGATTGGTTAGCGGGTATTGGTGGTGTTCCAATGAAGCTTGGTTTGGACTTAAGTGGTGGCGTTAGTTTTACCATGGAAGTTAATATGAACGAAGCCATTGTAAAAGCTACCGACGGTATGATTGGAGATTTTCGTAGTGATTTACGTGGTGAAAAAATTCGCTATCGAAGTGTTAAGAAAGCGGGGAGCTCGATAGAAATTCAATTCAGAAAAGTTGAAGATGTTGAAGCTGCCGAGTCATTCTTATCAAAGCGTTATCGTGATTTACTTTTTGTTGAAAATTCTGAAACTATGACATTGTCAGCGACAATGACTGAACCAAAGTTAAAAGAAATTCGTGAATATGCACTTCAACAAAACATTACCATTATTCGTAATCGTGTAAATGAGTTAGGTGTTGCAGAACCTTTAGTTCAACGCCAAGGCCAAAAGAACATCATTATCGAGTTACCGGGTGTTCAAGATACTGCTAAAGCAAAAGAAATTTTAAACGCTACCGCAACTATTGAGTTTAGAATGGTGGATGGAGACGGAGATTTAAGTGCAGCACTTAATGGTCGTGTTCCTGCAAGTTCTCAACTTTTATATGGCCGTGATGGTCGTCCTACACTATTGAAAAAGCGTGTGATGCTTACTGGTGATCATATAGTTGATGCAGGTTCTAGTTTTGATGAGTATTCTCGACCTCAAGTAAACATTACGCTGGATTCTCCAGGTGGAAGCAAATTTTCTAATGCTACTAAAAATGCAATTGGAAAACCAATGGCTACAGTGTTTATTGAATATAAACCAACTGAGCGTGTTGATTCTGAAGGGAATACTATCTTTGAGAAAATCGAAGAAGTTATATCTGTTGCAACTATTCAGGCTCGATTAGGAAAATCATTCCGTATTACTGGTGCTGGTACTCAAGCTGAAGCACATAACTTAGCGTTATTACTTCGTGCAGGTGCGTTAATCGCACCAATTCAAATTGTTGAAGAACGTACTGTTGGTCCAACATTAGGTGCTGAAAATATACAACTAGGCTTTCAAGCTATTATGGGTGGATTTGCTTTAGTCTTTATATTTATGTTGATTTACTATCGTGCTTTTGGTGTCGTTGCTAATTTAGCATTAAGTGCTAACTTAGTGCTCATTATTGGTGTGATGTCAATGATCCCTGGTGCTACATTAACTCTACCTGGTATGGCAGGTATCGTATTAACCGTTGGTATGGCTGTTGATGCCAATGTGTTGATATTTGAACGCATACGAGAAGAATTACGTGAAGGTAAATCGGTTCAACAAGCAATACATCAAGGTTATGATGCTGCATTTTCTACGATATTAGATGCAAACATTACCACGTTAATTGCTGCGATTATTTTATACTCTGTTGGTACAGGGCCAATTAAAGGTTTCGCGATTACTTTATCAATAGGTATTATCACATCAATGTTTACCGCAATTGTTGGTACACGTACTATCGTTAACTCAGTTTGGGGCGGTAAACGCCTAGACAAACTTTCAATATAGGTATTTAAGTTATGCAATTATTAAAATTGAAAGAAACAGTTAACTTTATGCAATATCGCAAAATTGCGATGGTATTTAGTATTATTTTGATGCTAGCTGCTGTTGCTTCATTATCGGTAAATAAGCTTAATTTTGGCTTAGATTTTACAGGCGGAACATTAATTGAAGTTGGCTTTGAACAAGCGGCTGATTTAAAACAAATACGTCAAGTGATGGACAGCAATGGTTTTGATGATGCTGTTGTTCAGCTTTATGGTAGCTCTCGTGATGTGGTTATTCGTTTAGCACAACGCGAAGATGTTAAAGCCGAGATGTTAGGTAATCAAATCTTAGCAATTCTTCAAGAAGGTACTGGTCAAAAATTGGCTATGCGTCGTATTGAGTTTGTTGGAGCGAGTGTAGGTGATGAGTTAACCGAGCAGGGTGGTTTAGCTATGTTAACGGCACTAATTTGTATTTTAGTGTATGTTGCTTTTCGTTTTGAATGGCGATTTGCATTAGGGTCTGTTTTTGCTTTATTTCATGATGTCTTGCTTACTTTAGGTTTGTTTTCCCTATTAGGTTTAGAGTTTGACTTAACAGTCTTAGCGGCAATTCTTGCGGTCATAGGTTACTCCCTTAATGATACTATTGTGGTGTCAGATCGTATTCGTGAAAACTTTAGAAAAATACGTGAAGGTGGTCCTGAAGAAGTAATCAATATATCGCTAACACAAACACTTAGCCGTACTTTTATTACGTCTATAACAACCCTACTTGTTTTAATGGCATTATTTTTCCAAGGTGGTGCTTTGATTCATGGGTTTGCAACGGCATTACTTTTTGGTGTTTTTGTTGGTACTTACTCTTCAATTTATGTTGCTAGTGCAGTAGCACTTGCTTTAGGAATTTCGAAAGAAGATTTAATTCCTGAAGTGATTGAAAAAGAAGGTGCAGATCAAGATATGATGATGCCTTAATTAGTATTTGAATTATTAATAAGCCAGACTAATGTCTGGCTTTTTTATATTTTACTTTTTTAAATTGATTCAATTAATTGATATTCAAACGTGTGAAAAAGTATACTATCAATATATATTTCCATTAAATATATTCCTGGTGGGTCATCTTGAGATGTTCTCATAAAAACAGCTCCTTTCTTTTCTATGTTCATACTTTTACCAATTACTTTTTTCCAGTTTTTGGGGTTTTTAGGTAAAATATGCACAGATCCTAATTTAAAAGATTTAGTATTATCACGAGTAATTACCATCCCATAAAGCGAATTATTTCCTTTTGAATTGATAGGAATTGTTGTAGTTTGTTCGAATCCGATAGGTTCTCCTGCTTTATTGTGAATGACAACACCAAACTCTATTTGGTATTCACTTTCTTGAGAGAAACCATACGCTGAAAAAAATAATGTTGTTATTAATAAAAAATATTTCATGATGTTCTCCTCTTAAAATAAGGTTTTAAATATATATAAATTAAAGAAATTAGCATTAATAACAATGGGTTGGGTTCCGGTACTTTTATCACATTACCTGGTGGTGCTACATTAGATATTTCTGCAACTATTTTATTTTCAATCGCTTTTTGGAAATCATTAAAATTAGCAGGGGCTAGTAAAAACGCATTACTACCATTTACAACTTCTTGAGAATATTCATCAATGACTCTTTGATCAGTTGTAATAACAATTCCATTGATGCGTTCAATACCTGCAGCTATAGCATTATTGCTGGCAGTTTCTAAATTCTTTGATAGAGATATGGAAGTGTCGATTATGTTCAGAGATCCGAGTCAACAAAACTTTCATGATAGTAGGTATAATGTATTTCATATTTATAAACCTAATACTCAATTGGCATCATTGTAAGGTGAATTAGGATAAAGGGAATGAAATTATAAATTTACTCCCTTTATCAACTTTAGACTCAACTTTAATATTTGCATTATGATTATTTATTATTGCATAAGAAACAGAAAGGCCTAAACCAGTGCCCTCATTGACTTTTTTAGTTGTATAAAATGGCTCAAATAAACGTTTTATTAATTTCTTTTGAATACCACACCCTTCATCTTCAAAAATTAAAACTAAAGAATCATTAGTTACTTTTGTTGTTATTGTAATTAAGCCACCATTTGGCATTGCATGGACTGCGTTCATTAATAAATTAACGAATACTTGTTGTAGCTGTCCAAAATTAGCCCAAATATTAGGTAAATCAGCGATAATATGTTTTTTAATTTTAAATTTATGTTTCAATTCGTTTTTTATTATTTCTAAAGCTGCATTGATTGGCTCTTCAATATTTATTAAGTGTTTATCTTTTTCTTCTTTACGAGAAAAGCTACGTAAACTATTAACTATTTCAGCAATTCGTTTTGTTGCATCTAAACAGGCACGTTGTAAATCAGGTAAATCCTCTAATACAGCTGTTAAGTCGGATTTATTTTCTAAATTTTTACATTCGGATAACTGATTAATATTATTAGTCATTAATACTTGAATGTATTCATTAAGTGTCTCCAAATTACTAGTAAGGAAACTAAGAGGGTTGTTTATTTCATGTGCAACACCTGCAGCCAGAGTTCCTAAGGAAGCCATTTTTTCTGAATGAATAAGTTGATTTTGTGTGGATTTTAAAACAGACATTGTTTTTTTTAATTTTTTAAAATTAATTGATAATTCAACATCAGTGAGCCGTTTATCTAAAATAGATGAAAATTGTTTAGCTGCAATATCTAAAGTTTGTTTTAAATCATCACTATAGCAAAAGTGGCTACCGCCAAGAATTATTATCACATCACTATTTACACTATAAGGAAAGTCAATTGCGATTAAATATTCATTTTCTAAAATTTCATTAATTTGTGGAACTTTTGTACCGACCTTACTCCATTGTGTTGTGACAAAAGCAAAATTAATATCTTCGAATTTATTTGATAAAGTGACCCAAGCGTTTTTTTGTTTAGGTTTGCACCATACTTTAGTGACTTCATGATTTTGTCTCATGATTATACATACAGGTGCATTATCTAGAAGTAGGGCAATATTTTGAGCAAAATATTGAAGCATTTCAGTGAAGTTTTTATCATCAATATTATTACTTGATAAGAAACTTAGGAACTGGAGCTGAACTTCTCTAATTCTAGCGTTTTCATATGACTTTAATAATTCTTGATTTACTTCAAACTTTACTTTGTTCTGTTCATCAAGTTTCTTTTCTAGTAATTGTCGAGCAGCTTTTTCTCGTTCCAAAGCTTTTGTTAATAAGTCTAACTTTTTTTTAATGTCCATATTATCGATTAACCCTAATAATACAATGCTCATGACCTTCATTTAAACAACAGTCTTGGCTTACCTTAATTTCATTACAAAATTTTTCAGCAGCACCGAAAATCAAACCTTCAGCAAAGTAGCACATCTTCCTATTTGAAATGTATCGAATTAATAATGTATTTTCATCAGGTTGGTCATAAAACAAAGTAGGAGTATAAGCTTGGGGGTCCAACTTTTGTACTTCAACATGTATGACATTATCAACGGCGATAAGAAAATCAAATAAGTCGTCAATATCGCTGAGCATATCTATCAAGCTATTATATAAGACGGGAAATATAAATTGTCCAAAATCTCTTTGAAGACAAGACGATTCAATATTTGCTATTCCAGACAAAGCAGCTAAAAGCTTTTTAATCTCATCGTCATCATACAGCTCAGATGCTAAATAAATGCCATTGGTAGAGCTTGCACCACTATCAATAATTTCTTGCCATTTTTCAAGCCCAAATACATCAGTGACAAATTTCTCAAAACCATTAAATACAGAGCCTTTCATATTCTTTTATCTCATGTTCTATACTTTGTAGTAGTATAGTAATTATTAACGCATTTAATCAAAGATTTGAAGAGTTTATGTTACCTAGTATTCTTATTGTTGATGATGAACCTGAAGTTCTAAGCTCTCTTAATCGTGTTTTAAAGCGAGATTTTATTGTGCATTCATTTCAATCAGGTGAACAAGCATTAGAGTTTTTTAAATTAAACCCTACTCATCTAGTATTATCCGATATGAAAATGCCAGGTATGCAAGGGGAGGAACTATTAACACAAATTCATACTATTAATCCTTTAACTAAATGTTGCATTCTATCTGGTTATGCAGATATTGAAGCGACAGAGAAAGCTATTAATAATGCTGACATTGCTGCATATATTTCTAAACCTTGGAATAATCAAGATTTAATAGAAAAATTAAAAGAATTAACTTTAGGTTTAATTTCTAAACAAAAAACCAATAAAAAAATTAAATCATTACAAAAAAATAAAACAATTACACAACTGTCAATCGATTCAATGTTAAATGTTATTACAGGAATGTTAGATGAACAGGAAGCTGTTAATAAAGAGCTCTTAAGCCAAAAAAAATCTGTCAAACAGTTATTAACATTGTTATCAATGATAAGTGTCTCATTATTTCATCGCCAAGAAGGACACGAACAAAGAGTCGCTGAACAAGCTACTGTTTTAGCTGAAACATTAGGTTTATCTATTCAGCAGCGTATAAATCTTCATTTTTCTGCCTTGTTATACCGAATAGGTTTGACAGGTATTGATAGTGAATTGATAAATAAAGCTAGAGATTCATTATCTTATGATGAAGTTAAGCTTTTCCAAGAGAGTGTACAGATAAGTGCTGAATTAATGGCAACTGTTGATCTATTAATACCATGCTCTGAAATAGTTTTACATTTATATGATTCAAATAATTCTTCAGAAGCATCTCTGTTAAAAGAAACAAAAATTCTTCGTGTTGTTTCTTTATTTGATGAGCTTGTTTCAGGAGCTATTACTGGTAATAAAATGTCACCAACTAAAGCAAAAGTATTAATAAAAGATCGTTACAAATCAGAAATAGATCAAACTATTTTGAGCCATTTTATAGAATTGCAAAATAAAACGTCTGAATTCAGTATAGAAAGAGCTCATTCTATTAAGGAGTTAAGAGAAGGGATGATCCTTGCTCAAGACTTATATCAAAACAGTGGTACTAAACTATTGGCTGAGGGTGTTACTTTGTTACCAAATCTAATAGAAAGACTTGCTGTAATTGAAGAGAATATCAATGAAGAACTCATAATTTATGTAAAGGGATTAGGCGAAAAAAATGAGTGATAAAATTTTAGTTTTCTTGGTTGATGATGAGACTGAAATATTAAATGCTTTGACTAGAGTTTTACGTATTTTACCCGTCGAAATTATTACATTTACATCGCCCGCTATCGTACTAGAAGAATGTCTGATTAATAAACCGAATATTATTATTTCAGATCAGCGTATGCCTTTTATGAATGGACTAGATTTACTTACTGTTATATCAGACAAATTACCTAGCTGCTCGCGAATACTATTGAGTGCTTTTCAAGATTTTGATGTTGTAATCAATGGGTTTAATAGTGGAGCCATTCAGTACTTTTTGAGCAAACCGTGGGATAATAAGAAAATAAGAGATTTAATTACTTCTTTAATTCCTGATAGTTCTCTAATTGAGAATAAAAGCTTTCCTTTTATTGGGGAGCACCAATCGATGATTAAACTTAAAAATGATATATCTAGGGTGGCAGGAGCCAATGTTCCTATTTTTATATTTGGTGAAACTGGTTCAGGTAAGGAGCTTGTTGCTAAATCGTGCCATCATTTTGGTGTTTGTTCAGATAATCCGTATATAGCTTTTAATTGTGCAAATTTATCTGAATCATTAATAGAATCACAATTATTTGGACACAAAAAGGGGGCATTTACTGGTGCAGACAAAGACTTTGTTGGACTATTAGAACAAGCTGGTAAAGGCAGTGTTTTCCTAGATGAAGTCACAACTCTCCCATTAGAATTACAAGCAAAGTTATTACGTGTTATTCAAGAAAGAGAATTCACACCATTAGGAAGTCAAAAAGTAATTAAACTGGAAGCGCAGATAATATCTGCTTCGTCAATATCTCTGAAAGAAGCTACACTTCAAGGAAAATTCAGATCAGATTTGTATTATAGATTAGGTGTTATTAAATTATCAATACCCGCATTAAGGGAGCGAGAAGAAGATATTGTTAATTTAGCAGTTTACTTTCTAAATAAGTTTAATGCTGAATATAAAAAAGACTTTACTGGTTTCTCCAAAAGCGCAATTGAATCACTTTTATCATACGATTGGCCAGGAAACGTTAGAGAGCTTGAAAACAAAATTCATCAAATCATAATCATGAATGATTGTAAAATTATAACTGAACCAATGCTTTCTTCATGTTTCGAAGATGATGATGATTTATCAGGCTTCTCTCTAGAAAGATCTAGTATAAAATCTGATAGTTCTGAAATAGAAGGATTAACGCTTGAAGTGATAGAGCGTAATGCTATTAAAACGGTATTAAATAAATATCAAGGAAATGTAACATTAGCAGCAGCCTCTTTAGGCATTAACCCTTCAACAATCTATAGAAAAATGAGCAAATGGAAATAATTTCAAAGTATGTATTTTAACTGACAATATCTCTAATTGTTTTATTTAAGTTAATTTGATAATCGCTTGCTTGAATAGCTGCAACAATACCAAACTCTTCTTCGGTTAGATCATATTCAATAGGTTTGGTATAGCTATTAAGTTTTAAACTATAAATGACTTTGATTTTAGGCTTTAGTGGTTCTACTCTATTTCCTTCAAGCACAATACCTATTTTATCATTTGATAATTTTACTAATGAACCAACAGGATGTATGCCAATATATTTTATAAATTGTTGTACAATTTCAGGATCAAATTTTTCTTTTTCTTTGAGTAAATGACGAAAAACGGCTTGTGGTAATAACCCTTTTTTATAAGGTTTATCGCCTGTCATAGCGTCATAAACATCAATAATGGCGATAATACGAGAAAGCTTAGATATTTTTGACTTGTCAATTCCCCTTGGGTAACCGGAACCGTCTAATCTTTCGTGATGGTTTACAAGCATGTCAATTATAATAGGACTTGAAAAACCTTCTCTTTTAGCTATTTCAACTCCCCAAAAAACATGCTTTTGGACTACAGACATTTCATTTTTAGTGAGTTTGTCCTGCTTATCTAGAATAGTTGTAGATACTTTTGCTGTGCCTATGTCATGCAGTAATGCACCTAAGGTTAACTCTTGAACTTTTTCTTTTTTAAGCCCTAAATATAATGAAAACCCACAAATTAATACTGCACAATTTATAGCATGCTCTCGTTGATAATTCGATTTTTGCCGAATGCGCGTTAAAATAGTCATCGCATGTTCATTTCTTGTAATAGAATCAGTGATTTCATTTGCAAGTGCATTCATCGAGGCAATTGTCAAAGGTTTAGAGGTAGAAGCATTTAGAAATAACTGTTTTACATTTTCAGCTGCTTGCTCATAAAGATCACAAGAGTTGGAAAATTCATTTTCTAAAGAAACTTCTGAATTACCTTCAGACCCCTTAGAAACAGAATCATTAGCTGCTTCTTCATCGCACTCGATAACAACCCGAACAACACCTTGTTTTTTTAGTAGTTCTATTGTTCTTTGAGAGTTAACTACTCCCTGATTTTTAACTTTATGATCACTATCTTTGAGGATAATGTCTTTAACAAACATACCTACTTCAAGTTCATCGATCGTTAAGTTTTTAAGCATATTAATGTTTAGCCTTTTTATTATGTTTATTATATCGGCAATATGTTCAATTAATTTAAGTTTTTACTTTACCTTATTTTTTATGTTTTTCGTAGCTTTCACTGTATTAACAAGTATTAATGGGTACATTATCATTTTAAAGGCAAGTGCAATTCACCTTAAATTTTACATGTTTTGATGAATATAATGTTCGATGAACCTTATATGAATGAGTTTGAAACAAAAAATTAGTGGATGAATTCACTTCATAATTCATCCTAAAAATTAATAGATTATCTAAAGCTGTTATTGATCCCGGTTAACACTCTTGAGCCGGGGCATAAAGCATCTTGGTTTAATTTATTAAGGGGTGTGTCATTAGTATTATTCATTTCATGAAAATGACTACAAGTTGGCTCTAGGTAAAATAAACCTGTCAATATTTCGCCTTGTTTTTTATGGCGTTCGATATCAACAATAGCTTGCATAGCATCTGTGGTTTGATATTTTTTATCAAGCTTATGAATACGCATCAAAGAACCATCATGTAAGCAAATGTCTTCACTCTCACCATCGGCAACTTCACTAGTAATTTCTTTTTTAACGGGGACATAATCAGCAATTGCAGCAGTAGTTACATGTTCATGTACATAGTCATAAGATCGTGTCGATGTTGGTTGATTATTAAACGTGACGCAAGGTGAAACAATGTCAATAAAAGCGAAACCTTGATGACTTAACGCAGCTTTAATTAATGGCACAAGCTGTTTTTTATCGCCTGAAAAACTACGAGCAACAAAGGTTGCACCAAGCTGTAGTGCCATGACGCAAAGGTCAATATCGGTAAATAAACTTTGTTCACCTGCTTTATTTTTTGCTCCTTTATCAGATGTGGCGGCAAGTTGTCCTTTTGTTAAACCGTATACACCATTATTAGCCACCATATAAAGCATATCAAGTTGACGACGAACGACATGGGCAAATTGCCCCATACCGATTGATGCACTATCACCATCGCCAGACATACCAATGTATGTTAAGTCTCTATTAGCTAAATTGGCACCTGTGGCTACTGAGGGCATTCTTCCATGTACTGAGTTGAAACCATGGGCTTTATTGAGGAAATAAGTAGGGGATTTGGATGAACAACCTATACCAGACATTTTTGCCACTTTGTGAGGTTCGATAGAAAGTTCATAACATGCTTGAACTACGGCAGATGAAATCGCGTCATGGCCACAGCCCGCACATAAGGTTGATAAACTGCCTTCATAATCTCTATAGGTTAAACCAAGATCATTGACAGCTAGTCTTGGGTGATGAAATTTAGATTTTTCAAAACTCATATGAAATCCTTATTTTATTAGCCAGCTTGTTTTGATGATAATTGTTCAGATAATTGACTTAGAATACCGTCAACAATGTAATGACTAGTTAGAGGCAGGCCATCACAATTAGCAATAGAGAGTAGCTTGTTCGGATCAATACTAAGTTCATTGCTTAGTAAAGACTTCATTTGAGCATCTCGATTTTGTTCAATAATAAAAACATTATTATGTTTTTCAATGAATTGCTCTATTGATTGATGAAATGGGAAGGCTTTCACTCTTAAAGTATCTACAGTTAATCCTTGCTCTTGAAGTTGTGATTGAGCTTCATTTATTGCGTGACTACTGGTACCAAAAAATATCAAACCAGTTTTAGCTAAGGGTTTTGTTTGGTTTATTTCGGGCTTAGGTACTATATTGCTAGCTGTTGCGAACTTTTTCTCAAGTCGCTTCATATTCTTAACATAATCTTCAGATTTCTCTGTATAAACAGCATATTCATCCCGTGAAGTTCCACGGGTAAAGAATGACCCCTTATCTGGATGAGTACCAGGTAATGTACGATAGCAAATACCATCATTATCACTATCCAAATATCGTCCGTAGCGTTCTATATCATCAAGTTGTTTAGCTGATAATACCTTACCTAAGTTATATTCTTTTTTGTCATCCCACATAAACTCATCGGTTAAATGATCGTTCATCCCTAAATCTAAATCACTCATAATGATTACAGGTGTTTGTAATTGATCTGCAAGATCAAAAGCCAAAGCTGCAAACTCAAAGCATTCACAGGGGCTTTCAGGAAAAAGTAAAATTTGTTTTGTATCGCCATGTGAGGCGTATGCACAAGCTAAAACGTCAGACTGTTGTGTTCTAGTCGGCATGCCTGTTGAAGGGCCAGCCCTTTGAACATTGACTAAAACCATCGGTATTTCAGCAAAGTAAGCTAAACCTAAAAACTCACTCATCAATGAAATACCTGGACCACTGGTTGCAGTGAAAGCTCTTGCACCATTCCAACCCGCACCTATTGCTATACCAATAGCTGCTAATTCATCTTCAGCTTGTACTAAGGCATAATTCTTTTTACCGGAGGCAGGATCAATTCGTAAACGATCACAGTAACTGGCAAATTTTTCAATGACTGATGTTGAAGGAGTAATTGGATACCAACCTACAACCGTTGCTCCGCCATAAACTGCGCCTAAGCCTGTTGCGGTATTTCCATCTACCATTATTCTATTTTTGATTAAATCTCGTCGTTCAACTTTGATAGATAATGGGCAAGAAAAGTGATGGTTGGCATATTGATAACCAAGTTCTAATGCATAAATGTTAGGAGTAATTAGCTTCTCTTTGCCTTTAAATTGATCCGCAACTAGAGATTTTAATACTTCAAATTCAATGTTTAGAAAGGCGGCTAAAGCGCCAACATAGATAACATTTTTAAACAGTTGGCGCTGTCGAGGGTCTGTATATTCTTTTTGACAGATTGCTGAAATTGGAATACCTAAATATTCAATGTCGTTACGAATATACTCTTGAATAAGCTGTTTACTTGAGTCATAAAGTAAAAAACCACCTGACTTAACACTTGTTATGTCTTCTTTTATACTCTGAGCATTCATTGCAACAACAAGTTCTGATTGGCCACCACGACGTGCTAAAAAGTTATTTTCATTGATTCGAACTTCATACCAAGTAGGCATTCCCTGAATATTTGATGGAAAAATATTTTTAGCACTGACAGGAATCCCCATACGTAAAATGGATTTAGCAAACATATTATTTGCACTGGCTGATCCTGTGCCATTTGTATTTGCAAATCGAACGACAAAATCATTAATGGCTGTGCATGATGAATTGTAATTTATGCTATTGGTCATTTGATTGTCGCTCCTATGTTATCCAGTGTTAACTTTTTCATATCCCAAGCGCCTGTAGGACATCTTTCAGCACATAAGCCACAATGCAAACATACATCTTCGTCCTTGATCATTAAATGTCCTGTTTTTAATTTGTCTGACACCAATAAGTCTTGATTAGGGTTGATTTCCTGGACTCTTAATTGACTTTTGATTTGTTGTTCAGTACTCGTTTTTTGCTTTTCATCAACTTCAACAAAGTTAATACAATCCATTGGACAAACATCTTCACAAGCTGAACATTCAATACAGGTTGATTCGGTAAATACTGTATGAACATCACAATTTAAACATCGATGAGCTTCTTCTAAAGCTAGCTTTTCATCAAAACCTAATTCTACTTCAGTGTTAAGTTCTTTGATTGCTTGTTCCCATTCAATATGAGGGACATTTTTGCGTTTATCTTGGCTGATTTTGCTTTGAAAACTCCATTCATGAATCCCCATTTTTTGGCTAATTAAATTAAAGCCGCTTTCAGGGCGCTCTGTTTCAGCATTTTTGTTTTGGCAAAACAAATCCATTGATATTGCAGCTTGGTGCCCATTGGCAACGGCTGAAATAATATTTTCTGGCCCAAAAGCTGCGTCGCCACCAAAGAAGACATTTTCAATGGTTGATTGCAAAGTCGCTTTGTTTAATGCAGGTTGCCCCCATTTGTTAAACCTTAATCCAATATCTCTTTCAATCCATGGAAAGGCAGTATCTTGTCCAACGGCAACTAATACTTGGTCACATTCAACAAGTAATGTTTCACCTGTTTCTTTTAATGTTCTATTTCCTGTCGCATCATAAATGGATTCAACACGTTCAAATAAAACACCTTTAAACTTATCCTCTTCAAAAACATATTCTAAAGGGGTGTAGTTTGGTTTTATTTCGATTCCTTCTGCTTGTGCGTCTTCTTTTTCCCATGGTGAAGCTTTCATGGCCTCAAAACTAGAACGTACAAGTACAGTTACTTCTTCTGCGCCTAAACGTTTTGCTGTTCGACAACAGTCCATGGCGGTGTTTCCTCCACCTAGAACAACAACGCGTTTTGGTGCAGATGTTGTGTGGTCGAAAGTCACGCTTGATAACCAATTAATCCCTGTGTCTATCTCGCCTTTATTTTTATCGTGGCCTTTTATACTTAACCATCTACCTTGAGGTGCCCCAGTACCAATAAAAATGGCATCAAAATTTGAATCAATTAAGTTTTTTAAACTGCTAATTTCTTCACCAAAATGTGCTTCAACTCCCATATTGAGAATATAAGATAACTCTTCATCTAAGACTGTTTCAGGTAAACGAAATGCAGGTATTTGACTGCGCATCATACCACCCGCCTTGTCATCACGTTCATAAAGCACTACGTCATAACCATGTGGAAGTAAATCTCTTGCAACCGTGAGAGATGCTGGCCCAGCACCAATAAGAGCAATTCGTTTACCATTTTTTTGTTTGGGTGTTGTGGGAATGTAACGATTAATATCTTCTTTGTAATCGGCTGCTACTCGCTTTAATCGACAAATAGCCACAGGCTTTTCTTCTACACGGCCACGACGGCAAGCTGGTTCACAAGGGCGATCACAAACTCGTCCCAAGATGCCGGGAAAAACATTAGATTGCCAATTAATCATGTAAGCATCGGTATAACGTTTCTCTGCTATTAATCTTATGTATTCAGGAACAGGAGTATGAGCAGGGCAAGCATGTTGGCAATCAACAACCTTTAGAAAGTGTTGATAATTGGAAGTATCTGTGGGTTTCAACGCAATATTCTCCCTATAAAACGATTAATTATTAATCTACACGATTTTTGTAAGGAGTTAAGTAATTTTTCATGGTTTATTACATTTATATTTTTTTTATAAGGTTTTCAAATGTTTAATTGTTATGCTGGATAAAGTTAAAAGAAATGAATTGATCACAATAGTATTAATTTAATTCTTTATATTGCTAATATGTATTTCTTTAATCTTTCACAGGGAGGTTTTATGCGACTATTTTTATCTTCGATACTTTACCTTTTAATTATTGCTTTTTGCTCTCAAGTATCAGCATCCGATAAAAAATCAATTAATGGTATTTTATCTATGCAAGAGCGTGCCGTATTTATTGATAACATAACTCAAAAAAGAGTTGAGCTACTTCTTCCTAAGTTAATGGAGGAGGCAGGAATTGATTTTTGGTTGTTGATTAGCCGTGAATATAACGAAGATCCTATTTTAAAAACATTATTACCAGCAAAGTGGTTATCTGCACGTCGTACTACTATGTTTATTTTTGCAAAAAATGAAGATAAAAGCGTAAGTGCTTATGCTATAGCTCCCTATAAAGTTGGTAGTATATTTGAAAAAGCTTGGGATAAAACTAGGCATACAGATC
This sequence comes from Colwelliaceae bacterium, assembly GCA_023954655.1. Lineage (GTDB taxonomy): Bacteria > Pseudomonadota > Gammaproteobacteria > Enterobacterales > Alteromonadaceae > Thalassotalea_H. Next base: position 8,886 of record JAGSHH010000010.1, on the reverse strand, counting down.
AATGGCAGGCATTAGTGGCATTAATCAATCAGTATAAACCTAAAAAAATTGGGATTAATCAATCAAAATACTGGGCCCATGCTGATGGTTTGGTTTCAACAGATAAAGAAAAATTCTTCTCTGTATTACCTCCTGAATATCATGAAAGCGTTATTTCGGCTCAATCACTTGGCGTTGGGTGGTTAGAGCAACGTATTCCTGATGAAATGTCGATATATAATCAAACGGTTTCAATAGCTCATGAAATTATTGCTCAAGGCTTTTCTAATGAAGTGATTAAAGTAGGAAAAACAACCTCTAATGATCTTGCATGGTGGTTTAGAGAAAGGGTACGAGAATTAAAACTGCAGGTGTGGTTTCACCCAAGTGTTAATATTCAACGCAAGGATAATAAAAACTTTGATCATGTTGATAGTTTTACCAATGGCTATCAAGAAAATACAATTATGCCGGGTGATTTAATCCATGTTGATTTTGGCATCACATATTTACGATTGAATACTGATACTCAACAACATGCTTATGTATTAGATGTAAAAGAAAATAAAGTGCCTGCCGAGTTAGTAAAAGCTTTTGATTCAGGGAATAAATTACAAGATATTTTTACGAGTAATTTTAAAACAGGGCGTACAGGTAATGAGGTACTCAGAGTTTCAAGAAACCAAGCTATAGAACAAGGTTTAAAACCTACAATATACACACATCCAATAGGCTTTCATGGGCATGGGGCAGGTACAACACTAGGTATGTGGGACTCTCAACAAGGAGTTGTAGGCAGTGGCGATTACCCTTTACATTATAATACGACATATTCTATTGAATTGAATAATGCGGTGTACTTGAAGTTGTGGCAAAAAGAAATTCGTATCATGCTCGAAGAAGAAGCCTACTTTGACGAAAAAGGCGTTCATTACCTTGATGGTCGACAGACTAAATTGCATATTATTGAAAATAAGTAATTTAGATAATTTTTTTATAAATATTTACTTAGATAATTTAAAGCAGTAATTCTTCCTTTATTTGTAGATTCAATCTTTAAAGGACTTTTTACTGCTTTCCATGCGGTAACTTTTCCACCACTATTTATTTTCTCAAACTTACCGTGTTGTTCTGGTAAATCTAAAAATGAATGGAGCATGTTTAAGCTTGTTTCATTACTGATATTAATCCTTAATAAATCATCATTTCGTTTATTAAAAAATTTAATAACTTCTTCTCTGTGATCGTTATAACAACGGATTAGAAAGTCGTCATCTAAGATGTTTTCTAAGGTAAAAGGAGAATATATTTGTTGATAACATCTTTTTATATAAGGGTTAAAGCCACCATCATCTCGGGTAATATTATGATGCATGCGTTGTAGTAACTGCTTTATTGATGGCACCCATAAATTTAATTCCCTTTCTAAATATATGAATTTACTGTTTGGGTAGTAATTATCTAGTAGGGTGAAATCTGAAAAGATTGGAGTGTCGGCAATAACTTGTGCTTGCTCAAATGTTGATTGTGTATATGCGGTATGAGCAACTTTAAACCCTAATTCAATAAACTTACTGCAAATACTTGTTGTTCCTGTTCTAGGAAGGCCGATTATAAATATTTTATTATTAATTATGACAGTTTTCTCGCAGGAATTACTTTAGAATTATTTCTTCAGCTTGAGCAAACATTTTAGCTAATTCACCATTAGCTTTCAGCTTCTTTATGGTTTCATTTATTGGCTTGACTAAATTCTTATGATTTTTATGAATATAATGAAATAAATCAAGCTTTGCTAAAGAGCGGTTTATAAGCTTGATACCTAGTAGGTTATTTTGCTTTATGGTTAATTCCCCATCAACTTGGTTTGTTAACGCAACATCAATATTGCCTAATAATAGTTGTTGGAATAAGTGAACGGTATTTTTACTGTTATACACATTGGTAAGGCCTTGGGTTATGTTATTCGTGTGCTTTACTCCAATAACTTTTCCAATTTTATATTTTTTTAAATCGCTTTTATTTGAAATGTTAATCTTGTTCTTTGCTAATGAAAAAACTGATGTGAATAAATGATAATAGGGCGTTGGAACTCTGATCACTTCTTTATTCTCTAATCCATAAGTATATATTCTGAGTGCTTCTCCAGCTTTTATGCCAGTATTTGCTTCGTATTGAGCTCTATTAGCGGGTAAGGGAATAATACTAATCTTTTTATTAATGTTTTGATAAATTTTAGGTAAGACGATTCGAGCAATTTCTTGTTCAGCTAAATTTTCGATTGATGCGAATTCATATTTAACTTTTTGGGCATTAACAATAGTTGGTATTAAAACCATACTAAAAAACAGAATTATAATCAGAAAAGCTTTAAGTACTGTTATCACTAGATTACCAGACTCAATTAATTATTCTTTAAATATGAACGATGACTAAGTAATTTTCAATAAGGAAACATTGACTATTGTAGCTAACGCGATATGTTACTTACAATTAATGCCATAAAGAGCATAAGGTCACTCATGTTATCTAACTTTAATATTTTTTCTAATCTTAACCGTTTTGCCCTCATCATTTTTATCACGGGTTTTGGTTTAGCTGTTTATATTCATCACTCAGTTGAAAAAACATGGCTTGAGCAAAGCTATGTTTATGATATTTATCAAACAGAAAATGACCAAAAAGCCTATAAATTTAAAGGCCAAGAAGTTGTTATAAACGATGTTGTTGCTTATAAGTCTTCGTTAATAAATCAACAAAATTTAAATAAGAGTGCTCAAGATCCAGTTTTAAAGCAACAATGGGTTATAGATGAACATCAAAAGTTGTTTTTATTAAAACCTGCATTTCATTATGGTTTATGGTCGTTGTTACCTGCTTTGATTACTATCGCATTGTGTTTAATTACCCGAGAGCCTTTAACTGCATTATTTGGTGGGATTGTTGTTGGCGCATTAATGCTGGGAGACTATGACTTAACCGATAGCGTAATTATACCTAACTTAGCAAGTGAAGGTGCTGCTGGCTTATTATTACTATATTTATGGCTTCTGGGTGGATTATTGGGCATATGGTCTAAAACGGGTGCTGCACAAGCATTTGCCCATTATATGACCGAGCATTATGTGAAGGGCCCTCGTTCGGCAAAGTTAGTTTCTTGGTTTATGGGTATTCTATTTTTTCAAGGTGGCACCATGAGTACTGTACTTGTTGGCACGACGGTTAGACCGTTGGCTGACAAAGCAAAAGTTAGCCATGAAGAAATGAGCTACATTGTTGACTCTACTGCCTCCCCCATCGCTTCGGTCATTGCATTTAATGCTTGGCCAGCTTATGTACAAGCACTTATCTTTGTACCTGGTGTTTCATTTTTAGCAACGGAATCTGACCGTATCGCATTTTTCTTTTCTAGTGTTCCTTTTAGTTTTTATGGCATTTTAGCTGTATTAGGTACTTTATTGCTTAGTTTGAATATAACTACTTTCTCAGGTAAACGTATTCGTGCTGCAAAACAAAGGGCTCTGACAACAGGTGAGTTAGATGCCCCTAATGCCAAACCCTTAAGTGCTAAAGAATTACAAAGTTGTGAGGTTCCAGTAGGATATAACTCTCATCATTTAGAGTTTATTTTACCGTTAATAGTATTAGTTGCTACAGCCGTATTTACCTTTATTATTTTTGATACCCCTAAAGTTAATTGGGCATTTGGTGCTGCACTTTTACTTTCTGCTTTTATTGCGTTAGGTAAGGGAATGTCTTTAATGGATGTTATTGATGGCTTTGGAAATGGCTTAAAAGGAGTTGTAGTTGCATCAGTCATTTTAATGCTTGCGGTAATTATTGGTACTATAAGTAAAGAGATCGGTGGCGGGTTGTATTTGGTTTCTCAGTTAGGAGAACAATTACCATTTTGGTCATTACCCGTTATATTGCAACTTATTACTATGGTAATTGCGTTTTCTACAGGTACAAGTTGGGGAACATATGCGATTGCATTTCCTCTAGCTATGCCGTTAGCATGGGCTGTTTGTCAATCACAAGAGCTTGCTAACCCAGAATTATTTATGATGGTATGTTTTGCTACAGTTCTAAATGGTAGTGTCTATGGTGATCAATGTTCACCTATTTCTGATACTACTATTTTGAGCTCTATGACGACTGGATGTGATTTAATGGATCACGTTAAATCTCAAATTGTTCCGGCAACATTTGCGGCAACTGCTGCTGCTTTTCTATGGACTGCTACCGTTTTTATATTTGCTTAGATTAAATTTGTCTTTAAAAATGAAGTTAATTATCTGTATTTTTAGTCATAATTATTGTGTGTATCAGTAAGTTTACACGCCTTGTGTAAGCACTATCTGGGCTAGCTTTGAGTAGGATCTTAATTGAACGTTTTTATCGTACATAATCTTTTACGCTAGCTTTTAAAACTTGAGCTGCTGCAAGCTTTCTCTTCATCAATAACATGGTGATAATGACTTCATTGATGTTACAGAAGAGATAAACATGACTGAACTAGCTAACCCTCTAAACCTACGTGGTATTGAATTTACAGAATACGCATCACCTGATTCTGATTTTATGGAAAATGCATTTTATGGTTTTGGTTTTTCAAAAACTAAAAAATTTAAAGGGCGTGATATTGAATATTTTAACCAGAACGATATTCATTTTTTATTAAATAATGAGAAAGCTGGTTTTTCTAAGGAATTTGCAAAAAGTCATGGGCCTGCAATTTGCTCTATGGGCTGGAGAGTTGATGATGCATCTTTTGCTTTCGAAGAAGCGGTAAAACGCGGCGCTAAATCGGCTGAAAATGCGGATAATAAATTACCATACCCAGCAATATACGGTATTGGTGATAGTCTTATTTATTTCATCGAAAAATTTGGTATTAAAGGAAATATTTACCAAGATGATTTTGAAGATATTGCTGAGCCTGTGATTAATGAAGAGAAAGGTTTTCTACGTGTTGATCATTTAACTAATAATGTTCACCAGGGAACTATGGAGCATTGGGCTAACTTTTATAAAGATATTTTTGGTTTTTCTGATGTTCGTTACTTTGATATTAAAGGTGAAAAATCAGCTCTAGTCTCTTACGCTTTACAGTCTCCTTGTGGCACTTTCTGTTTACCGATTAACGAAGGGAAGGGTAAGAAAAACAATCAAATTGATGAATATTTAGATGAATATAATGGTCCAGGTGTTCAGCATCTTGCCTTTATATCTAAAGATTTACTGGGTTCATTAGATAAACTTGATAAAAATATTATTGATACTCTGAATATTGTTCCTGAATATTATGATGACGTGTTTGATCGTATTCCTTGGGTTAAAGAAGATCATCAACGAATTCGTGACCATCAAGTATTAGTCGATAGTCAAAAAGAGAATTCGTATTTATTACAAATATTCACGAAAAATATTTTTGGCCCAATATTTATTGAAATGATACAGCGTGTTGACGACCAAGGTTTTGGTGAAGGTAACTTTACTGCTTTATTTAAATCAATAGAGTTAAATCAAATGGAACGTGGTGTTTTATAGCTAGCTATAAAGTTTTAACTTTCTACATTTTAATAAAATAATAATCCCGCGATCTGCGGGATTTTTATTTTATAAACTAAATATTTCAGATCTCTGTAGGACGTTTTCTATAACGTTTAATTTAGTTCTCAACAAATATATTCAGAAGTTACTATTGTGCGATGAATAATCTCTGATGAGCTATGATAGTGTTATATAAGATTAGATGACTTTCTTTGAGCTTAAAGTGCGAAAATATTAAGCTTCAGTTTTAGCTTATGTTAGTACAGATTTGTTTAATGGGGTATTAAAGATAACAGTAAATACTGCTAATCAATTGGTTAATTCTCTGCGAGATAATTAATTTAAGTAATATGATTAGATGGAGAATTAAAAATTAATCTTAGAAGTAGAAATAAAAAACCAGTACAAAATATGTACTGGTTTAGTAACTAAACAAATTTTCTGTTTTAACTTTTCAGTTTACATTTATTATCTAACCAATCAATTAACTCTGAATAGAATTTAGTTTTGTGATCATAAAATAAAGTATCTGAAAAGTGATCTGCTTCTTCCAATTCAATATATTTATGATCTTTGTTGAGTTTAATTAATTGATCAACAAATTTACGACTATGAACAATTGGAACACGACCATCTATATCTCCGTGAATCACTAGAATAGGTACATTAACTTTTTCTACTTGATCTAACGGAGAAATACCAGTCAATGTTGGACGTTGTAACTCTCTTAAAAAACGGCTTTCATGTAAAGTTGCGTTAATTCTACCTAAATCACTTACACCAGCACCTGCTACGGTACATTGATAAATGTTATTCTCACGCATTGAGCCTGCAAATGCAGCATAGCCACCGTAACTCCAACCAAACATCGCTAACTTATCTTTTGTTGTAAGCCCTTTCTTAACTAGATACATTGCCGCGTCGTCAAGGTCGTCTTGCATTGTCAGACCCCAGTTATTGTCGCCTGCCATCCAATGTTCAAGACCATAACCTTTTGAACCACGGTAATTTGGTTGGATAACAACGTAACCATTATTAGCTAAAAGTTGTGACCATTCATCAAAAACGACTGTATCACGAACCCAAGGCCCACCATGTGGAAGAACAATAGCTGGGAACGGTCCTTTACCATTTGGAATAGTAACGTAGGCTTTTATTTTTCTACCGTCACGAGCTTTATAAGAAATATATTTAACTTCAGATAAGTTTTCTGCTTTTAATAAAGGTAATCGTTCACCAATTTTTTCTAACTTCTGCATATGTGTAATAAGATAGTAACTACCAGAATCTTTAGCTGAACGAGTCATCACTACTAAAGCATTGTCATCATCTGAGCGGCTAATGATAGAAATAAATTTATTTTCAAATAGCGGTTTTAAACTATCATAAAGGGCTTGTTCTTTCCCGTCTGTGAAATATCTTTTAGGATGTTTTGAGTCATAACTAAAGCCTAAGAAATCCCCATTTTTGCTGCGGATAATGCCATTAGTATCAACTGATTTTAAACCAAAAAGACGTTCAGAGTACTTACCTGTTTCAATATTAAAAGTGTAGATACCTGTTTTATCTTCCCCTAAATTAGCATTAACATAGACTTCATTTGGATTTTCTTTTGAAAAACCTAAGAATGTATATTCTTCACGGCTTTTAGGTGATATTTGAAAAACACGTTTCCACTCGTCACTACCTTTAATGCGAGCAAACTGATCAATTGCTGCATCAGAGCTATTCCAACCGGTAGCACCTCTAATTTCACCATCATGATCAGCGATAAAACTTCCTTGCTGCTTAGTATTACCGCGCATAACTGTAACGCTACGTCCTGTTACAATATTATAACGAACTACATCAGGAATACGGTTTTTGTTAACATCAGTTTCAACTAGAATTTCATCTTTAATTTCAGGTAATCTATCTAAAATGCTAAAGCCTGAAAGTTTTTTGTTTCTAGTTGGAACTAGCCACTTTCCTTTACCATCCGCATTTACAATCGCAAATTCATTAACCCAATATTTACGGTTGCCATCTTTCAATATTTGACGAAATTGTACACCTAATTTTTCATTGTTTAACCACACTACATTGGACACCTTCATTTTAGATGCGCCAAGTGTGATTGGAGCCTTGCTTAAATTGTTCGTGTCTCTAATTTCAATAATATAATCGCCAAACTTACTTGTCGCTCTAAGTATGGCAATTTTTTTACCGTCGTCAGATACAGAAACACTGCGTATAACAGGCATCATTGCAAATGCATCTATTGGTAAAGGTTCATTTTTTAAATTGGTTGTTGAATTAAAAGCTGAAACAGAGTTTGTATAAAATAAACTTAATATTGTGCATAGTACGAAAATTTTATTTTTCATAATACTTCCTATCTTTTGACATTATTAATAGAAATGGCCTCAACGGAGGCCATTTTATCAATTAACTAACATTTAATAATATAACAATTATTTAGAATGCTGCTGTAACGTTAATGTATGGTGTACGACCAAAAGTATCATAACCAACACCTAATGGGATATTAGTGTTAGAGAATGATCCACCTGGATCAACTTTTGGTGGAGCATCGTTAAATACGTTACGAACACCTACGTTAATTTGGTAATCATCAGTTGTCCAAGTTAAAGAAACGTTATGAACAAAGTAATCTTCTGTGTAACCTACAGGGCGACATAATAATGGCTGTGTTTTAGCTTCATCAGCCCAAAGACCACGACAACCACGAGCATTATCTACAAAACCATAGTCATCTTCTTCATCTACAGTCCAATCTTCTTCACCTTTACCTATGAAACGAGTAGACCAATTAAGACGGAAGTCATCATATGCAAGAGACAGTCTTGCAGAAGCACGCCATTCTGGCACTTCCGGCTCACCCATATTGTCATCAACACTACCTAAAACATCGTAAAGTGATTCAGTCATTCTTGTTGCTTGAACATCTAGAGAGACTGATAAGTTTTTATCATTTAGTAAGAAGTCTTGTTGATAATAAAGGTTATAATCAAAACCTTTAGAAGTTAACAAACCAACGTTAATAAAGCTTTGGTCGACAAATTCAATTTTACCATCTGAATCACGATCTAAACGAGAACAGAAAGCGTCAGAACCATCAGCTGAATAACATTGATTTACACTGTATGCAGCACTAGGTTCTGCAATTGAGTTAGTTACTTCAATATCAAAGCGAGTTAATGATAATGTTAATTCGAATGCATCTGTAAATGGCTGTTCAAAAACAAAACCAAATGTTTTAGCAAGAGAAGTTTCTTCACTAAGTCCTAAAGAACCACCACTTACAAGTTCAGTACTGTTAGATGAGTTGAACTTTTCAGTTCCATCTTG
>JAGSHH010000141.1 GCA_023954655.1 Colwelliaceae bacterium | reverse complement strand
TGTACATAATTATTCATCAACATCAGATGCCATAGCGGAATTAAAACGTCAAAATATGCAAATACTAGTGACGAATCTTTCTGATACCTCTGTTGATTTTAGAGAAATAGATTACACCAAACCAACAGCAATCATTCTTGGACAAGAAAAGTTTGGTGCTTCTCCTGAGGCACTTGAACTTGCCGACCAGGATATTATTATTCCTATGGTTGGTATGGTGCAGTCATTGAATGTTTCTGTTGCCAACTCTGTTGTTTTATATGAAGCCCAACGCCAACGTAAAGCTGCAGGAATGTACGACAGTCCAAGTATTTCTTTTGAACGACGTCAACGTTTTCTTTTTGAAGGTGGTCACCCAATTTTTGCTAGTGCATGTAAACGAAAAGGTTTACCTTATCCTGAAATTGACGAAGAAGGTCAAATTGTTGCATCAGAAGATTGGTGGCAGAAAATGCAGATGACACAAGAGGCTTGGCAAGAGCTTGATAATTAAATTAATGCAAAAGACTATTTAGGAAAAAACGTGTCAGGACATCAACAAGGATTAGGAAACCTCGCACGAATTGCTATTTCAACACTGAAAGGTGTTGGTCCAAGTATGGCCGAAAAGTTAGAGAAAATAGGCCTAATTTCATTACAAGATCTGCTTTTTCATCTACCTAATCGCTATGAGGACCGTACCAGAATAACAACTATTCGAGATTGTATGCCGGGAATTTTTACCAATATTATTGGTGAAGTTACTAATAATCAAATTGTTCAAGGTCGTCGTCGCATGATGGTTGTAACTGTGAATGATGGTACGGGTACAGTTAATTTACGTTTTTTTCATTTTTCAGCGGCGCAAAAAAATAATTTGTCGGTTGGATTAAATATTCGTTGTTACGGTGAAATTCAGCGCGGTGGACGTGGCTTAGAAATTATTCACCCTGAATATAAACCATTAGATCAAGATCAACCGTTAACTCCAGTAGAAGAAACTCTCACCCCTGTTTACCCAACAACTGATGGTTTACGACAAATATCATTACGCAATTTAACTGATCAAGCATTAAAAAGACTTCAACGTGGTCAGGTGGAAGAGTTACTACCTGAAGAATATAATCATGATAATTACTCTTTAGCTCAAGCATTAGCATTTATTCATCGTCCTACGCCCGATACTTCAGTTTTACAATTAGAGGCAGGAAAGCACCCAGCACAATTACGTTTAATTAAAGAAGAATTACTCGCTCATAACTTAAGTATGTTAAAGCTTCGCGAGTCGAGTGATGTGCACCAAGCGGTTAATTTGACTGTAAATAAAAAGATTGAACAAGCATTTCTTGAATCTTTACCTTTTTCTCCTACTAATGCGCAAGCACGAGTGGTAAAAGAAATTCGTAAAGACTTAGGTAAAAACCAGCCAATGATGAGATTAGTTCAAGGTGATGTTGGTTCAGGTAAAACACTTGTTGCTGCGTTAGCAGCAATTTCTGCTATCAGTGAAGGTTATCAAGTGGCGCTCATGGCGCCAACTGAAATTTTAGCTGAGCAGCATGCAATAAATTTTCAAAAATGGTTTGAGCCATTAGAAATTTCAGTGGGTTGGTTGGCAGGGAAAACAAAAGCCAAAGCACGAAATCATGCACTTGAACATATTGAAAATGGTAATATGCAAATGGTGGTAGGCACACATGCATTATTTCAAGAGCAAGTTGTTTTTAATAAACTCGCATTAATTATTATTGATGAGCAACATCGTTTTGGTGTTCATCAGCGTTTATCTCTTCGAGAAAAAGGCGCCTTCAAAGGTAATTACCCTCACCAGCTAATAATGACAGCAACACCTATTCCTCGTACGTTAGCAATGACTGCTTATGCTGATTTGGACACATCGGTGATTGATGAATTACCCCCAGGACGAACGCCTATAACCACTGTAGCTTTGCCCGATTCTAGACGTGATGATGTTATTGAACGTATTCGTCAATCTTGTATGAATGAAGATCGCCAAGCGTATTGGGTGTGTACCTTAATTGAATAATCCGAAGTTTTGCAATGCCAAGCCGCTGAAGATACGGCCGTTTATTTACAAGCGACCTTACCTGAATTAAAAATAGGTTTAGTACATGGCAGAATGAAAGGTGCTGAAAAGCAAGCCGTGATGGAAGAATTTAAATTAGGAAATTTACACTTACTTGTTGCTACAACCGTAATTGAAGTTGGAGTCGATGTGCCTAATTCAAGTTTAATGGTAATAGAAAACCCTGAACGGTTGGGACTTGCGCAACTTCATCAATTGCGAGGTAGAGTAGGTCGCGGTTCAGTCGCCTCACATTGTGTTTTAATGTATAAAAGCCCGTTATCTAAGACCGCAACTAAACGATTAGCTGTGCTTAGAGAAAGTAATGATGGCTTTGTCATTGCCCAAAAAGATTTAGAAATTCGTGGTCCAGGTGAGTTATTGGGAACGAAGCAAACTGGATTAGCGGATTTGAAAATTGCAGATTTACTTCGTGATGCCGATCTTATTCCTGAAATTCAGCAGCAGGCTTATTTGTTATGGAAAAAATATCCCAATAATGCGCAAGCGTTAATCGATAGGTGGTTGGCTAATCGAGAACAATTTAGTAACGCATAAGAGATTTGCCACATGGCTGCTTGCAATGAAGTCAGACTATATAAAAATGCCATCTTAATAGATGGCATTTACCTAAATAATATTTCAAACCAATAATTATTATTGAACAGCCAAACTATCCGGCTTGATATTACGTATTACAATTCTTGTTAATAATAAGAAAAACAAGCTCATAATACTAAAACTTCCGCCACCACTTGAACTTGTTGATTTAGTGGGAGTAACTACCGCAGTTTGTTGTACTGTTCTAGTTGCAGTAATACTTGTTGTTGCACTGCTGCCATCTGTAACCGTTAAGGTTGCTGTAAAAGTGCCTGCTTGACTATAGCTATGGCTAGGGTTTTGTAATGAGCTTGTTGTATCATCACCAAAATCCCAAAGATATGTGTATACACCATCACCGCCTGTAGCACTGCCCTTATAATTTACTGTTAAATTACTTTGAGTAGAAGTTATGCTTGCTTCGAGTGGCACTAATACTTCGATTACTTCAACCGTGGAAGTAAAGTGATAAGTTTGTAATGTTTCATCTGTTACAGCTAACGTGACGTTAAAGGTACCGAAAGTTTCATAATCATGCGTTGGGCTAATCGATTGTGATAACTCAGATTGGTCACCAAAATTCCATCGGTAATTTAGGTCACCAAGCCCACCAGATAAGTTAGCAACAAAACTAATGCTTTTGCCATTTATCGTCGTATCTATGGTGCCTGTAATCGCGGCACCAACAATTATTGTTCGATCAACCATTTTTCCCTGATAACTGGCGGTAATTAAATACTCACCTGAAGTTGCATAGGTATGAGTTACAGTATTACCTGTTAATGTTGTTCCATCACCCATCACCCAGGTAATGAGGCTATCTGATTGTAAGTTAGGATCGTCAATTGATACGGTGATCTCAAAACCATTTCGCTGATCAGTGATCTCTGCAACATCTTGTTTGGAAATACTTACTGTTGCCATACTGCTATCATCGCTTTGACTATCTATTTCCATGACTAGTCCTAGTGTTGGTAAATTAATGCCAGACTCAGGTTGCAATGGAGCAGAATAATCTTGTTTATCAGAAAATAATGCATTGTCGTCGAACCTAAATGCCGCATCTTTTAATTGGATATTGGTATTGCGAATAGACTGGCCACTTTTTATTACATCTTGGTCAGCATCTACTACGCCAATAAATACTTGTCCTGGGTGGCTATTCACTTGGTTGTCACTGACATTCTCATCACGATACCAAACTAACACTCCTGATTCATATCCCTCATTTACTAGCTTAGAATCGTTACCACTAAAATCACGAAGATGCATATAATAGTGATGGTTTTCACCTGCAACGGTATCGGAGACACGTGAAAATCCATTAAGTGTGACCTCTGCATCATTTTCGGCACCACTAGTAAATAAAGTCGCTTGCTCAGTAGTGACTCTTATATCATCTGCAACAAATCCATAACCACCCACAGCAGGGTCTGTTACGTAAACTAATTCGATAGTGACGGCCTGACTAGCGTAAGCGGTTAAATCAAAGATTAATTCTACCCAAGATAACTCGCCTTGTTTGCTGTCAATATCTGCTGAACTACCGCTGATGAAATTATGAACATCTGAGTGAAATTCATTGTCAACTTTTGTATGGTTACCTGCGATTATATCGCCATTGATTTTTATTTGTACGTAATCGTAATCAACTTCAATATCCCAATGGGCCATCATTGTTAGACTTGCTGGCTCAGTTGGTAAGGTGGTGTTAAATGATAAACTGTTAGTCATTAAATGACCTTGACCAGAATAGTATTGATAATCACCAGCAAAAGCTTTAGTAAAATCGATTTCTGCTGGAGGGAGTTCTACTTTTATTTGGTTGATATTACCGTCATGATTATTAACACTAACTAATGAGATAGTTTCAGTGGATAAATTATCAAATTCAATCAGCTGTTGATTGATCCAATTCCCTTGATAACGTTCACTTAAATAATCAGTAGCATATGCACTGAATGATGATGGATTAGCACCACCATTTACCCACGTTCCAGAAGCCATTACTGACCAATCGGCTACAGGTGAACCAAAGGTACCATTTTCTGTGTCATATTCATCGGGTAAACCAAGATCATGGCCAAATTCATGAACTACTACGCCAGTTTGAGCATCAATAGGGTTAATGGTATAACCGTAAAGTTTTATATCTGAACCAGGAATATCAACAGGTTGGTTATTGTCATCAAAAACAAAATATCGGTGTGACCAAATCGCATCCTCGCCTAAGCTTCCGCCTCCTGCCTCTTCACCTACGCTAGCATGAAAGATCATCACATGATCAATAATACCGTCTGGTTCATTAACATTACCGTCATTATCTAAATCAAATAAATCAGTTTTATCATACTCTGATAAATCGACATCTAATTCACTTACGGCTTTAGTCACGGCTTCGGTAACTAATGAAGGTACGTCTAAATCATCGTCATTATTATCAGGATCATTTCCACCATAATGAGCCGCATCATTTTCAGCTGTTACCCAGCCTTGAGCTTGGCCAGTAAAAAATAATGTGCCTCCAGATTCTTGCTGATAATATTGATAGGCTGAAAGGCTCTGTGATCTATTGGTCGCAAATAATAAATCATTATAATGCTGATTTGAGACATCTTGATTGCCAATATCGGCATTGTCATCATGTTTCAAATCTTGAAAATCAATCATGATTGCTAAAACTTTTACTGTTGTTTCAACGTCATTTGCATTGATTTTTTCTTGACTAGATTGACTTTTATATAAGCCTTTTGAAGATGTAGATTTCTCTTTATTTTTGAAAGGGATATTTTCAGCTAAAAGAACTTTTTGTCCTAACAATCCAGGTAATTTTTTTCTTTTAAAAGTTTTACCAGATAAGTATTGCTTAATAGCCTGAGCTTTATCTGAATCACTGGCATTTGCAGCAAGTTCACCACGCTTTTCTAACCAGTATAAAATACGTTCTTGATTAATAACTCCAAGATCACTTGGTGTCGAATAATGCTTATTAGCGGCTAATGAATCAACAGGAATAAGATAAAGTGATAATCCTGCTAATAATGCCATTATAGAAAACTTCATAAATATCCTACTTATTTTTACAGTGGCTGGATGATTGTTTTTTGCGAATATAATCATTTACTATTTTCATCGCATATTCTTCAGTCATTTCAGTCGTAATCTTTCCTGACTTTTCAAGCATGGTTCTTATTGCTTTCTTATCTTGAATAGGAGGTGATTTCTTTGTTTTACATGCTAGCTTGGGCAAATTGCCAGTTTCCATATTATTTTCAACATTCACTTGTTCAACTGATATAGGCTCCTTGATATTTTCATTATTATTCTGACAAGCAGTTAATAATAGTGCTAACGATAGATAGTTAATTGATGAATGCAAAGTAACCTCGAATGTTAATATAATGTTAATTTTGTTTGTTTGAGTATATCGTTAAATGAAAAATATTACTAATATGCTTTATCAGTAATTAACCCCTTTATTATTATAGTAAGTAAATAGAAATTTATTTATCGCTTTTATTTTCGAATTTAATTAATTTTTCTTTAAAAATTAACTCGTTGAAAGTTCACCTTCAATAATTGACTTCAACTCAATTTACTTGATCTCAATAGTTAATAAAAAATAATAAATACGGTAGACTATGGCTAATTTTAAAGTACAGTGAAAAACCTATGTCAGCTTCACAACAATCACCGTTAACAGATCAAGCTAAAGAAGACGTAAAAAGTACTACGCACTTTGGCTATCAAACTGTTGATAAGACTGAAAAAGAATCAAAAGTAGCGAGTGTTTTTCACTCAGTTGCCCAGCAATACGATGTCATGAACGATTTAATGTCGTTTGGTATTCATCGACTTTGGAAACGTTTTACTATAGATGCAAGTGGCGTACGACCGGGCAATAAAGTTTTAGATCTTGCTGGCGGTACAGGTGATTTAACGGCTAAGTTTTCTAAATTAGTTGGTCGCGAAGGTAAGGTTATTCTCGCCGATATTAATAGTTCAATGCTTAATGTTGGGCGTGATAAATTGCGTGACAAAGGTTTAGTTCAAAATATTGAATATGTACAAGCAAATGCACAATTTTTGCCTTTTGAAGATAATACTTTTGATATCATTACCATTGCTTTTGGTTTAAGAAATGTTACTGATAAAGATATGGCATTGCGTTCAATGTATCGAGTGTTAAAACCAGGTGGTCGTTTATTAGTCTTAGAATTCTCTAAACCTGAGCATGAAATAGTTAATAAAATTTATGATTTTTATTCGTTTAACATCTTACCTAAAATGGGTGATCTAGTCGCAAAAGATGGCGAAAGTTATCAATACCTTGCTGAGTCTATCCGTATGCATCCTGATCAAGAAACATTGAAAAGTATGATGAATGAAGCGGGCTTTGAACAAACGTCATATAAAAACTTAACTGATGGTGTGGTTGCTTTACACAAAGGTTATAAGTTTTAATTATTATGCGTAATTTTAGGTGAGCCAAATAATGCATCAACAAATTTTCTGTGCTGCATTAGAAAAAGTATTCAATAAGGCATTGTCTTTGAATATTCACGGTTTAAGCGGACTTGCCCCTTTAGAGCAAAAAACCTTAACGGTGTATTTAGACGAATTTGCTTTTCCATTGAGCTTTTCCATCGACCAACAGAACATTTTAGTCACTACATTAGTTGAGCGCAGTGATTGTCAATTAAAAACGAGTGTTTCAAGTTTAATCGAATTAAAAAAAGAACAGCAGATTACAGAGTTAATAAAACAAGAAAAGCTAGATATATTAGGCGACATTAAAGTTGCTCAACAATTTGCTTCTCTTTTTGAAAATTTATCGATTGATTGGCAATCTGAATTTGCAGAGCATATTGGCGATATTCCTACTTATAAATTATCCCAATTCTCTTTATGGTTACGTGAAAAAATTAATTTTGCCGCTGAACAGATTCAAGCAGATGCAAGTGAATGGCTGGTACATGAAAAACGTTTAGCTGTAACCAAAGGGCAATTGTTATCTTTTAATCAACAAGTAGATGATGTCGCGAATGACGTCTTAATGATTGAGAAAAAAATAGAACGCTTGCTAACTAAAATAACGAATAGAGCAAAGATTTAGAGTAATTGATGAATAATAATGGGAAATATTTGTGAGTAGTTTTCGTTTATATCGTATTGTTAAAACGTTTCTAAACTTTGGTTTAGACGAACTACTACCGAAAAAATTTCTCCCTTGGTATGTAAAAATTGCCCGTTTTTGTTTGTTTTGGATAAGAAATAAGCACAAAGATAAAACTACTGCATTACGTTTTCGCTTAGCGATAGAATCATTAGGTCCGGTCTTTATTAAGTTTGGACAAATGCTCTCAACAAGGCGCGATTTATTGCCAGATGACTTTGCTAATGAACTGGCATTGTTACAAGATCAAGTGACGGCCTTTGATGGTGAAATTGCTCAGCAACTTATTGTTCATGCCATTGGAAAAGATGAGTTTCTCCTTTCATTTGAAGACTTTGATTTAACCCCATTAGCTTCAGCGTCAATTGCTCAGGTTCATACAGCTGTGTTAAACCTTGATGGTCAGCATAAAAATGTTGTCATTAAAGTGCTTCGACCTGATATTGAAAAAGTGATCCATGCTGACATTAAAGTAATGGCAATGTTTGCTAAAATATTTTCTCGATGGTTACCCGATGGCAAAAGATTAAGACCAAAAGAAGTTGTTGCCGAATATAAAAAGACAATTCTTGATGAACTCGACTTAAATCGAGAAGCTGCTAATGCGATTCAATTAAAGCGTAATTTTAGTCAGGGTCACAAAAATGATCATGTACTTTATGTGCCAGAAATTTATAGTGAATATAGTACTAAAAACGTACTTGTTATGGAGCGTATTTACGGAATTGGAGTAGCCGATATTGACACGTTGCACAACCTTGGTGTTGATATGAAGTTATTAGCCGAGCGTGGTGTTGAGGTGTTTTTTACACAAGTATTTAGAGACAGCTTCTTTCATGCCGATATGCATCCAGGTAATGTTTTTGTTGATGCTAATAATCCTGCTGATCCAACATGGATTGCAATAGACTGTGGTATTGTCGGCACACTAAATAGAGAAGATAAACGATATTTAGCAGAGAATTTCGTTGCATTTTTCAATCGTGATTATCGTAAAGTTGCTCAACTGCATGTCGATTCGGGTTGGGTGCCTGCGTCTACAAGTGTTGACGAGTTTGAATTTGCTATCCGTACTGTGTGCGAACCTATTTTTAATAAGCCGCTAGCAGAAATCTCATTTGGTCAAGTATTAGTAAATTTATTTAATACAGCTCGCCGTTTTAACATGGAAGTACAACCACAATTAGTTTTGCTGCAAAAAACATTGCTTTATATTGAAGGGTTAGGTCGTCAGCTTTATCCACAGTTAGACTTGTGGCAAACTGCTAAACCTTT
>JAGSHH010000035.1 GCA_023954655.1 Colwelliaceae bacterium | reverse complement strand
CGGTCGTAATACTAGTTAAGAAGATAGGTTGTAGGTTTAACTTTAAACTTTTTGCAATAGCCGTTTTTTTATCTCGACCATGTCTCATTTCATAAAAAACTGTCGAGAGAATATGAATACAGTCAGCAACTGCGAGCGTTAATATCATGGTTGGTGCAGATGAAGACGGCCCAGTTAAATAAAAACCTAACCAACCTGCAATTCCCATTGTGGTTCCAATACTCAAAATGATAACAATTACTGTCGCAAATGTTCCTGAAATTGTACGTAGCAAGAAACCAATAAAAACAATAACAATAAGAAACATCATAGGTACAAGGGTCGCACTATCGTTCATCGCAACTTCTGTAAATGCACCATTCATCATAACCATACCGGACAAATGAACATCAATATCGGGGTTAGCTGCTATAAAGTCTTCATTCATTTTTTTAACGAAACTCGCTACTTCTGGAGTTTCAGCATTCAGATCTATTCCTGGAAACTGTATGCTTACGTTAACTACCGTTACATGTCCTTCTGGAGATATAATTTTATTGACTAAAAATGGTTCATTGACAGCAACCTCTTTGATATTCAATAAGTCTGCTTTGGATAGGCCTTGAGTATTCATGACAAGGTCCTCAACAATCATGTCATCTTCTTCGGCGTACGTGTATTGAAAATTCGTCACAGAGTCGACCCTTGTTGAATAAGGGATTTGCCAACTTTGCTTTGTTAAGTCTTTAATTGCTTGTAAGTGTTTTACTGTAAATACATCTCCATTTTTAGGGGCTAAAACAAATGAAACATTATCACTTTTGTTATAGACCTTTTGCATGGATTCAT
This sequence comes from Colwelliaceae bacterium, assembly GCA_023954655.1. GTDB lineage: Bacteria > Pseudomonadota > Gammaproteobacteria > Enterobacterales > Alteromonadaceae > Thalassotalea_H. Next base: position 19,430 of record JAGSHH010000035.1, on the reverse strand, counting down.
AGGCAACTAATTGAGGGTTGTCTTTACCAAAAAAAACTCGATAGTCATTTTTAAATATTAAATTTTGCGCTCCCATTGTTGCAATAATTGCAATGGAAAGACTTACAAGAATGACCCAAAGTGGATGCTTCCCTACAAAGCTAAATAGCTTATCTTTCATGTTTTCTCCATTATGACGATTCGTCACCTGATGTTGTTAAAAAACGGTGTAAACACCGGTTAATTTCTCTTCCTATAAGTGACGAAACGTCACTTTATACTTTAAAAAAAACGGCTAAAAACCGTTTTAAAAATAGTTCATTACCCAACTAAAAGTTAAGTTCTCTTCCCATACCTTTCATTAAGGCTAATTCACTAGGAAAGACTGCTTTCAGTGCGACAGATAATGATTGTCGATAATCTCTATCTTGAGTATATGGTTGCCAATTTAAACCATCAAATACGAGATTTGACTGGTTAAACAATTCACGTTCCACAACTAACCCATTGCTACCACTACACTGTGCTACTTCATTCGATAATAATGAAATAGTCCCATAACCTGGAGCCCATATAGCAAAAGTCACTTGCTGAATATCCATATATTCAGGACATTTAAACTGCTGATTAGTTTGAGCATCTTCAACTATACCGACAATGAGGCCCATCAATTTATGATCTAACTTTTCTTGCTCTTGAATTCTGCTTTCACTGCATTTTCCATATACATTTGGGCTTTTAGAACATAAGTTACTTTTAAATAGTGCCGGATGTAAAATTGCATAAATGAGATAAGATATATTCAACAAAAGCATACGTTCTCGAGGAGAACCATCATATTGTGCAGCACGGTTAAACAAGTCGTACATAATGGCAATCGCCTGATTACCTATTGCTAATAGCAAATCTTCTTTACCCAAAAAATGTTTATATACAGTGCCTTTTGAATAAGGCACTGCCGCCACAACTTTATCAATTGTGATATTTTCAACACCATAGCGATCGATTAAAGTGATCGTTACATCTATTATGTCTTGTTCTCGAGCCTTTAAGCTTCGCTCATCTAATATTTTAGGAGCCATTTATATGTGACGATTCGTCATTAACTTTGTGTGTATAATAATACGATAAATATATTTGTCAAATAGCATTTAAAATTAAATAAACTTAGTATGCCAAATTTTTCGTTTAAAATGCCACGCTAAAGTAATGCCTCTTGCGATCATGAAGACTAAAAATGCCAGCCAGATTCCATTATTTTCATAATCCTGCAATAACCACCAAACAGGGAAAAAACAACCAAAAGTAGACACTATCATACTGTTACGCATAGCTTTAGCTTGCGTTAATCCGATATAGACTCCATCAAAAAGATAGCTCCAACAAGCAGCAAGCGGTAAAACCATAATCCAAGGTAATAATTGATCAGTGTATTGCACTACTGCTTCAATATTAGAAATCAAACGGACAAAAAATGATCCTGAAACCACAAAGAGTAAACTATAAAATGCGGCAAATATTAACGTCCAAAACAAACTTACTTTAAAAGTTTCTCGAAGTTGCTTAAGGCTCTTTTCCCCTTTTGCTTTACCAACCATAACTTCTGCAGCATTAGCGATTCCATCTAATCCAAATGAAATAAACAGTAAAAAGTTCATTAAAATGGCATTTGCTGCAACAACATTATCACCCAGTCTGGCACCTTGAAACGTGATAAAGACAAAACAACTTTGCAAACAAAGTGTGCGTATTAATATATCTCGATTTAGTTTGAAGTAACTTATTATTGCTGACTTTTCTAATATCTCATTTTTTATAACAACCATTGATTTAGCTATATGCTTTTTAAATTGAAAAGCAATTAACCAAAGAGTCAGTAACATCCCTGAGTATTCAGCTATTAATGTGGCATACGCGACACCAGCTACTTTCCAATCAAGTATTAAGACAAAAAATACATCTAGAAAGAGGTTAACAAGGTTGGTAAAAATGAGAATCCACATCACTGCTTTCGCTTTATGGTTACCTAAAAACCAACCCAATAGCACTAAGTTTGCTAATGCAGCAGGTAACCCCCAAATCCTTATTTCACTGTATTGTTTTGCATAAAACTGTACTTGCTCTGAACCCCCTGATAAATAAAGCGCACCACTTATATAATAAGATTGAATTAAAATAAATATTGCACCAATCAATAAAGCGACAAATAAACCTCTAATTAAAACTAACAAATTTTGTTGAATATTCTTCTGTCCAAAAGCTTGAGCTGCTAGCCCTGTTGTCGTCATTCGTAGAAAACCACACAACCAAGTAACGCACGTTATAATCATTGCGCCAACTGTACTACCACCTAAATAAAATGCTTGGTCTAAATGACCAATCACAGCAGTATCAACCAAACCTAATAGTGGCACAGTAATATTTGAGAGAATCATTGGGATCGCTAAAACAAATAATTGTTTATGACGTTCCATGTTTGAAAAGAACAATAATCGACCTCTTATGAGTTAAATGTATATAAATAAACTATATAAATAGTTTAATTAGCGCTATGGTTTAGACAATTCTTATCTTACTACGAAAAATAAGGTATTCCCTTGAAAAAATACTGTCGATGTATATTTATTTTACTGTCGTGTTTAGCTTTTAATAGCTTCGCAGCAGTCATTTTACAATACCATCATGTTAGTGATGATACACCTGCCAGTACGAGCATTTCACCTTTGCAGTTTGAAGCTCATATGCAATATCTCGCAGATAATAGTTTTCGCGTTGTATCATTATCTGAGCTAATGAATAGCATTAGAAAGCAACAACCTATCCCGGATAAAACTGTCGCTATAACATTTGATGATGCATACCTTGATATTTTAACGCAGGGTAAACCAATTTTAGATAAGTTTAATTACCCTTTCACCATTTTCATCAACCCTGGCATTGTTGAGCAGAACTCTGAGCATTATCTATCATGGCAGCAATTAAAAGCGATGGCAGATGAAGGGGTAATAATCGCTAATCATGGTTTAAATCATGATTCTTTAGCTCGAATCCCCGAAGGTATAAGTGAAGCTCAATGGTTAGAAAAACAAACCACATTGCTAATTAACGCCGAAAAAATTATTGAGGAAAAAACTGGTCAAAGTTGGCACTATTTTGCTTACCCTTATGGTGAATACACTCCAGCAATACAACAATGGATAACTCAAAATGATTTCATTGCATTTTCACAAAAAAGTGGTGCTGTTGGTTTAGCAACAGATTTAACCACTGTACCTCGTTTTCCTGCTTCTAAACCATATGATCAACTCACTAGTTTACGAGATAAATTACACTCTTTACCTTTTACCATGACATTAAATAGTCATCACGCTAAAACTATTTATGAAGTTAATACGTTAAAGTCCGTTACCTTTGATGTAATAGTTGATGACTTTAATAAATCACAATTAAACTGTTACGTCTCAGGCATCGGACGCCAAGAAATACAATGGCAAGGGAACAAAAGCTTTACTATAAACTTTAATGCGCCATTACCTATTGGTAGAGTAAGAGCAAATTGTACCGCACCAAGTATTAGCAATCCTGGCCGATATTACTGGTATTCTAAACCATGGTTTATTCTTAAAGAAGGCCATCAGTGGTATTCACTTTAATCGCTTATCAATAACCAATAAAAAAGGGAGCAACTGGCTCCCTTAAACAAAATAATGAAAATTGCTAATCAGCTAAATTAACAATTTTTGCAAAGTCACTTACTAGGTTTTCACCGGAAATTACAGGTATCTGTCCAAGCTCTTGAACAGGTTTGAATATCGCCGCCACCTTTCCTTGCGGGTTTATTAAGACAATTGAAGCACTATGATCAACTAAGTAATTATCATCTCGTTTTTCATCACTGATTGCATACATCAAACCCAAGTTTCGAGCAAAAGGAAACAATACTGAATGATCGGCCGTTAGTGCCTTAAATTCAGGGTTAAAATAAGCTATATATTGAGAAAGTTTATCAACAGTGTCACGTTGAGGATCTACCGATACAAGCAATACTTGTGCATTAGTATTTATTGCTTTCAAGTCGTCGTATATAAAATTAAGTTCTTGTAACGTTGTAGGGCAAACATCTGGACAAGAAGTATACCCAAAAAATACCCATGACCATTTATTAGCTAGCTCTTCATTTGTAAAAGCTTTGCCTTGATGATCTATCATACTAAAATCTTTAACTTCGCGTGGTGTTTGATAATAAAGCGAATGCTCTGGCTGGGCCAAATTAAATGACTTTTGAAAAACTAATATTCCAGTCGCAATTGAGACAACAGCAACAATCGCAATTAATAATTTATTCACTACAATTCCTTATTTATTAACTAATAGGCAAAACATAATGATCTACTAATAGTACGATAAATAACAACATAAGGTGGATAATTGAAAACTTAAATGTATCCATTGCTGTACTTTCATCAGCATTAAACTTTAGCTTCCAAGCATAAACAAAAAATACTAAGTTAAGTATCACTGCCCCTATCAGATATAACCAATTACTCATGCCTACTAAGTAAGGTAATAAACCAACAACAAATAATAAAACTGTATAGAGAAGAATTTGAGTTTTAGTGAAATTTACGCCATGAGTTACGGGTAACATTGGAATATTTACTTTTGCATATTCATCTTTACGGTGAATTGCCAACGCCCAAAAATGAGGAGGAGTCCACGTAAAAATTAACAGAACCAAAAGTAATGCATTAGGATGAATTTCATTAGTCATTGCCGTCCATCCTAACAAAGGAGGAATAGCTCCGGCTAAGCCACCAATGGTAATATTTTGAGGAGTAGCACGCTTTAAATACATAGTATAAATAAAGCTGTAACCTACTAAACCAGAAAAAGTTAGCCATGCTGTTAACGGGTTAACAAAACTATATAAAATAGCGAAGCCTGATACCGCTAAACACATCGCAAATAGGGCTGCATTTCTGGAATCTAAACGTCCAGTAGCAACGGGCCTATTGAAAGTTCTTCCCATAATGCTATCGATACGCTCATCAACAATATGGTTAATTGCTGCTGCTGCGGAAGATAAAAAACCAATACCCACCATTGATGGAATAAGAACCTGCCAAGGAATGGCACCCGGTACTGATAAACACATGCCAACTAAAGCAGTAAGTACTAATAAAGCAACTACTCTTGGCTTAGTAATCTCATAATAATCACGCCATGTTGCAGACAACTCTTTACTCATCTCAGCCTCTACTGAAGAAACATTACTATTCATTTTATTTCCTTAAATCAGCGCTAGGCCTTTCGTTTTAAACTATACGTTAATGCAATCAACATTAACATTAAGCAAGCAGCCACCACATTATGACTAACCGCTACGGATAATGGCAGAGAAAACCAAATATTACTTGCTCCAAGCAGTATTTGAGTTGTCAAAATCACAACTAAACTAATTGCTGAATTTTTAAAAAATGGTGTTTGAGCCTTAATAAAAATAGTCAACGCCAACCACAATAAATAAATAGCGGTGACAATAGCGCCTAATCGATGCATAACATGAATTGTGACTCTTTCATTATGATCTAAATGGCCAAATTCGTAGGTCTCTCTTTCCGGAGGAATAACATCAAATGAGTCCTCAAAAGTTAACTGGTCAACCCAGCCTGCTTGGCAAACTGGCAATTCAACACAAACTAATGCAGCATAATTTGATGATGTCCATCCACCTAATGCGATTTGTCCTACTAAAATGACAATACCTAAAAGACCATATCGAGCATAACGACGAACGGGAGCATCACCTCCAGGCACACGATAAGGGTTCAGTCGCAAATATAATAAAAACAACAAACACAAAGTAGCAAAACCACCGAGTAAGTGTCCCATAACAACAATAGGCATCAACATCATAGTCACGGTCCACATGCCAAGAGCCGCTTGAAAAGTTACTACAGCAAGTATCAACAGAGGTAATAATACTGGTGTACCTTGATCTCTGTTTTTAAAGGACAATAGGGCGATCGCTAAGATCAATAAGCCTAATGAACCAGCAAAATATCTGTGGATCATCTCATTCCATGCTTTTTCTGGTTCAACAGGACGATCTGGAAAAGCTTGTTCAGCTTTAGATATTTGCTCTGAAGATTCAGGAACATCAAGTAGACCATAACATCCCGGCCAATCAGGGCAACCTAAGCCTGCATGTGTTAAACGCGTATAAGCACCTAAACTCACCACCACAATAGCCAATAAAATACTGACAAGTACTAATTTTCTTAATGTTTTAGTATTTTGATGTTGCATGTTAGCCAATCCTTGAATATTTCAATAATTTTTTCATATCCGCTAAAATTGCTTTACTAAAGTGGTTTAAACCTGCTTCGTTTTTAGGCGACTTATGAACCATGACAACATTACCCAAAGGGTCAACAACAACTAATTCTTTTTCTAGTATCTTCTCTCTGCTATTCATTGAAATAGAGATTTGTAGCCATTTATGATGACGAAAGTTAGTTTGCTCTTTATCAGTTATAGGATTTTCAAACAAAGCTACAGGAGTCACTCTCGGTAATTCTTTACCAAGTAACGTATAACTATTGTTTACCGCAAGAAGTGTTTTTTGACAAAGTTCATCACATCCTTTCGGTACGCGGTAAAGTAATAACCACTGTTCTTTAAATGCTTCATGCGTTAAGTCTAAATCAGTTAAAGTAAGCTCTTGTGTTGATAGTTCACCTTGATTAGTTACACCATAATTAAACCAATGTTGTTCTAAGGCAAGTTTTGCTAAAACAACTGGAAGAACAAAAACCCCTAGAGCTAACAGCAAGGTACGACGAGATTTATTTTTTTGCGGCAAAGACATAGACAACCTTATTTTATTATTCTTCTTCAGGTTTATTTCTTACAAACCATACACTAGCACTTATCATTAACACCAACCAAGCAGTCGCTAATGAGAACCATTGAAAAGCATATGCACGATGCTTTTCTGGTGGCATCACAATCGGACGCCAATTTTTTTCAAATCCTAGACTCTCTTTTGTATCTAAGTAAACGACAAAGGGCAATAACTTTTGTTCAATTAATGCTGAAAATTTATCAATTTCTATTGTTTGCACTCTTAAAGGCCATTGAGGATTAACAAACTCTTCTTCATTTAAGACAATACCTTTTTCGACTATACGGATATTGCCTTTGATTTCATGTTGACCAGTGATAGCAATGATTTCTGGTAATTTACTTCGGTCAATAAACCCTTCAACCCAACCTAAGTTTATTAATACCGCGATCTCGTTAATCTGAAAAATTTGTAAAACACGATAACCCAACCGTCCTTTATGAGTTTGGTTATCAATTAAAAATAATTTCTCATTATCAAAGCTTCCTGCAAGCATTACTGGCAAATCATTAATGTTTTCGTTAGATTTCTGTAATGATATAATTTCTGGCAATGATAAGGCATTTTGACTTTGGTATTGGTTAATACGTGCAATACGTTGTTCTTTTTCTAAAGCTCTTGCCGTTTGCCATAATCCAAGCTTGATTAATCCTGAAAAGACAAGCAAAGTGAATACCACGATTAGCCAATTTAACTGACTGATATATTCTCGAAAATTAGCTAACTTCATACAATACCGTAAAAACTAATAACTACTAAAATGACCTAACATAACAAAAAGAGAGAGTTTTGTGATTATAAAAATTATCATTGTCGGCTTACTAGCCTTTATGGTTTATAACCTGTTTAGAGCATTGGTTCTAATGAATAAAAATGATCCTAACCAGCCAAGCATGTCTAAATTTATTGGCCGTCGAGTAATGACTTCTGTGTTAATAGTCATTCTATTATTAGTCGGAATTCTCACCGGAGTTATAACTCCTAATCCACGACCTTTTTAATCAATATCTATTTATAAAGAAGGCGCTTTAATAGCGCCTTTTCTTTTGCTTATCGTCAATAACCTTCATTATATAATTAAAGATTTAATGCTAGATAGATTAACGCATTCAGCTTTTAAATAATGTAAACGAATACAAATAAGAATACCCACACTACATCGACAAAATGCCAGTACCAACTTGCCGCTTGAAAAGCAAAGTGATTTTTAGGCGTAAAGTGACCTTTAAATACGCGGATTAGCATAACAATCAGCATTATTGTACCTAAGGTTACATGCATACCATGGAAACCAGTTAGCATATAAAAAGTATTACCATATATACCACTAGTTAAATAAAGCTGCATTTCATCCGCATAACCATGAGCGTACTCTAAACCTTGGCAATACAAAAATACCAAACCTAAAACACAGGTTAGTCCTAACCAAAACTTCAATTGTGGACGCTTATCTTGCTCTAACGCAACATGAGCTAAATGAGCAGTCACTGATGAAGTTAATAACAAAATAGTGTTGATTAAAGGTAAGCCATACCAGCCCATACCTGTTGTTTCAGTGCCATCAGGCGTTTTAAGCAAAGGCCATTGTGCTGTAAATTCAGGCCACAATACCGCACCTGTCATCGCATTATTATCAGCCCCAGCTAACCATGGAACAGAAAGTGTTCTGGCATAAAGTAGCGCACCAAAAAATGCAGCAAAAAACATCACTTCAGAAAAGATAAACCAGCTCATTCCTTGACGAAATGAATTATCCATTTGATGGCTATACTTTCCTGACATTGATTCAGTAATTACATTATTGAACCAACCGAACATCATATATATTACCATCGCAATACCAGCGATTAATACATACCCACCAGAACCAGATGTTGAATTTTTAATATCTGTTACATAATTTGCAGCGCCAACGGCGATTAAAAATAATGCAACGGCACCTACAATTGGCCAATGGCTTTGTGCGGGTACATAATATGTTTCATATTTTTTTGTAGTCATAGCTATTCCCCTGTGCTTTCTTAAGATTCAACTGAGCCAGTGATATCATATAAAGTGTATGACAAGGTAATTGTCGATACTTCTTCAGGTAATTCGGCATCTACATAAAACTGTAGAGCCATTTCAATATCTTCTTGTGCTTTAAGTGGCTGAGAGTTGAAACAAAAACACTCTATTTTTTGAAAATAAATCGCGGCCTTACCGGGTGAAACTGATGGTACAGCTTGACCAATAATGTCGTTTACCGATTCATTTTTCGCGTAAAATTTCACTAATTTCATTTCGCCCGGATGTACTTTTATTTCATTTATCATTGGTTCAAATTGCCAAGGAATTCCTTTGGCTGTTCGACTGATAAACTGAACGGTAATAATACGGCTTTCATCGATACCATCTTCATTAACATTGGCAGCGGTGGTAGCTGTTTTACCGTTTAATCCGGTTATATCACAAAACACGTCATACAAGGGTACTAAAGCAAAACCAAAACCAAACATAGCAAACACAACTAAAACTAGCTTCTTAACGGTTTTAGTTTTTTTCTTACTTTGTGACATTTCTTGATTTTGCTCTGTACTCATCATGTATTCCTATTGCCCTTTAATGTCTTCAGCATTAGGCGGTGTTTCAAACGTGTGATATGGCGCTGGACTTGCAACAGTCCATTCCAAACCTTCAGCACCATCCCAAGGTTTCGCTTCAGCTTTTTTGCCACCTTTAATACATTTGATCACAACAACCAAGAATATTAACTGCGATAAACCAAAGGCAAAGCCACCAATACTCACCCACTTATTAAAGTCAGCAAATTGTAAGGCGTAATCAGGAATTCGGCGAGGCATACCCGCTAATCCTAAAAAGTGCATAGGGAAGAATAGAATGTTTACAGATATCAAAGAACACCAAAAATGCGCTTTACTTAATCCATCGTGATACATATGTCCTGTCCATTTAGGCAACCAGTAATAAGCACCTGCATAGATTGAAAATAACGAACCTGTTACTAATACATAATGGAAATGAGCAACAACAAAGTAAGTATCATGATATTGAAAATCAACCGGTGTTAATGCCAACATTAATCCGGAAAAACCACCAATAGTGAATAGAATCACAAATGCAATTGAAAATAGCATAGGTATTTCAAAGGTCATTGAACCACGCCACATTGTTGCAACCCAGTTAAAGACTTTCACACCAGTTGGTACTGCAATCAGCATTGTACAATACATGAAGAACAGCTCACCAAATAAAGGCATACCTGTCGTAAACATATGATGTGCCCAAACAATAAATGACAAGAACGCAATCGACGCTGTTGCATATACCATTGAGCTATAACCAAATAATCGCTTACGAGCAAACGCTGGAATAATTGTAGATACAATACCAAATGCAGGTAAAATCATGATGTAAACTTCAGGGTGTCCGAAGAACCAGAAAATATGCTGGAACATGACTGGATCACCACCACCGGCAGCATCAAAAAAGCTGGTACCGAAGTAGGTGTCTGTTAACAACATGGTAACCACACCCGCTAAAACAGGCATAACGGCAATTAATAAATATGCGGTAATGAAGAATGTCCAAACAAATAATGGCATTTTCATGTAAGTCATACCTGGAGCACGCATATTCATAATAGTTACGATAACGTTAATCGCACCCATAATTGACGAGATACCCATAATATGAACAGCAAATACAAAAAATGCAGTACTACCGTTTGAATAAGTTGTTGATAATGGAGCGTAGAAAGTCCAACCAAAGTTTGGTGCACCTGATTCCATGAAAAATGAAGCAAGAAGAATAGAAAATGCAAAAGGCAAAATCCAAAAGCTCCAGTTATTCATTCTTGGTAGTGCCATATCTGGCGCACCAATCATCATAGGGATCATCCAGTTAGCAAAACCTGTAAAGGCTGGCATAATCGCGCCAAACACCATAATCAAGCCATGAACTGTCGTTAATTGGTTAAAGAAATCAGGTTCCATGAATTGTAGGCCCGGCTGAAATAATTCAGCTCGAATTCCCATGGCCAAAGCACCACCTACCAATAACATGATGAATGCAAACCAAAGGTACAAAGTACCAATGTCTTTATGGTTGGTAGTATATAACCAACGTTTAATACCCGTCATTTTGTGATCATGATGATCATCGTGCTCATGCGAGTCGTGAATAGCTTCTGTAGTCATTATTCTGCCTCCTTACTTAGCACTTGCAGCGATATCTGCGGGTTGAACAACATCACCAGTATTATTACCCCAAGCATTACGCTCAAAAGTAACAACGGCTGCTATGTCAGTTTTAGATAACTGAGAACCAAAAGCGGCCATCGATGGATTTTTCTTACTGCCATTTACCACCATATCAATATGAGCACTTACATCACCTGTGGTAATAGGACTCTTAATTAATGAAGGAAATGCTGGCGGTAATCCCGCGCCAGTTGTCTGATGACAAGCAACACAAGCGGTGTTGTAAACAACTTCACCTTTAGCCATGAGCTCTTCAAGTGTATATACTTTCGACAAGTCTTCGGCAGGGGCTTCAATAACATCTTTTGCTTTTTCAACTACAGCAGCTGCTTTATTTTCACCTGCTGATGATGTTCCACTAGAAGCCGCTTGAACATCAGCAGCCTGAACGGTATCACCAGTATTATTACCCCAAGCATTACGCTCATAAGTAACTACAGCAGCAATTTCTTTCATACTAAGTTGCTTACCGTAACCTTGCATACCTGTTCCAGCTTTACCGTTAACAACGATATCTATATGGTCGACAACACTACCCGTGGTGGCAATAGGGCTACCTTTAAGAGCAGGAAATGCTGGTGGTAAACCTAAACCTGATTGTTGATGACATGCCGCACAATATGCGTTGTAGGTCGTTTCTCCTAATTGCATTAATTCATCTTTAGACAAAGAAGCATTTAAAGATGCGGCTTCCTCTGCTGCTGCATTAGCAATTAACTGATTTTGCTCTTCAATCCATGCAGCATAATCCGCTTCAGATTTTACCTCAACAACAACGGGCATATAGCCGTGGTCTTTACCACAAAGCTCAGCACATTGGCCTCGGTAAATTCCAGGCTTCGGCACAATAGCCCAAGCTTCGTTAATAAAACCTGGATTTGCATCTTGTTTAACTGCAAAATCTGGTACCCACCAAGAATGGATAACATCATCAGAAGTAATTAAAAAGCGAATCTTTTTATTAACAGGAATAACTAGATGTTTATCAACTTCTAAAAGGTAATTTTCACCTTTTTCTTCGCCAGCATTACTTTGGTTATCAAATTGTGCCTTTGGTGTTGATAAAACTGAATAGAACTCTATATCTTGATCAAAATATTTATAATGCCATTTCCATTGAGAGCCTGTGACTTGGATAGTGATATCTGAATCATCATTGTTCTCCATACTCACTAACGTTGTAGTGGCAGGAATAGCCATACCGATCAAAATTATAATTGGGACTACTGTCCAAATGATTTCCACTTTAGTACTTTCGTGGAATGAAGCTGCTTTTGCGCCTTTTGATTTACGATGAAAAATCATCGACCAAAACATTGCGCCAAACACTACAACACCAATAGCGGTACAAATATAAAGTGCGAACATATGTAAATCATATACTTCGTTACTTATATCAGTGACACCCTTGGTTAGATTTAACTGCGTTTCTGCCCAAGCCATACTAGGAATTAATAATCCTAATAGTAGCCAACTTAGGTTACGTCTCTTCACTCGACATCTCCTCTACCCTTCTTAGTTCAAAAACCGTTATCACTGGTTATAATTAACTCATGCATTAGTTTTTGTTAATTGTTTTTGTTGTTATATTTAGCTGGCGATTTTTTAATCAAGAAAAGTACGCCTTATTATTATAATTGTTCACTTTCCACCCTAGAATTACTTAAAACTTGATCTAGGTCAATTCCTATTTTTTATGTCTGAAGTGAAAAACATCAACAATTACAATAGAGTATCAACTCTAAAGCTTTGGAGGTGTTATTTTATATGGCTTGAAGGCAAAGTATAAAAATCAAGCAATTACTCTAAAAAAGTGACATATGTCACAAATCACTTATGAATATTTTTTGTACAAAAAACAATCTAATAAGATAATATAGGGAGTGAAATAAGAATTATTCGTTATAAAAGTTCAGTTAGGGCGAGAAAAACAGAAAAGAGTTAAAAATAACAGACTTTCACTAATTGGGTAAAATAAAAGCCTGATATTTTAGGTATAAAATCTACATCCAATCAGCAGAACGAATAACGCCTACAGCGATCCCTTCAACATTAAATTGCTGTGAGGATAAATCTACTTTAATCGGTGAGAAATCTTCATTTTCTGCATGAAGATATATTATATTTCCTTCACGTTTAAATCTTTTAACAGTTACATCTTCCTCAACACGAGCAACAATAACTTGTCCGTTCTGTACATCAGTCGTTTGGTGCACTGCTAGTAGGTCGCCATCAAGTATGCCGATATCTTTCATACTTTCACCATTAACGCGTAACAAATAATCAGCCGCAGGGTGAAATAGATTACCATCAATCTTGTAATTATCTTCTACATGCTCTTGGGCTAAGATCGGCTCGCCTGCTGCAACTCTGCCAATTAATGGTAAACCTTCTTCCTCGATAAACTGTTCTGCTAAACGAATACCGCGAGAAGTTCCCGGTAACATTTCTATATAACCCTTTTTAGCTAATGCTTTTAAATGCTCTTCTGCTGCATTAGCTGACTTAAAACCAAAAAAGTCAGCTATTTCTGCACGAGTTGGTGGCATACCGGTATCTGATATTTTTTCTTTGATCAGATCAAAAATTTGCTCTTGGCGGGGAGTTAAAGGGCGTAAGTTAGTCATTTGACAATTTCCTGTATATACTGACAGTTATGACTGTTAGTATATACAGGCTGTAAATAAACGCAAGTCCAGTAATTGGCTTGTAAAAATTTAGTACTTAGGCACTTTACTTAATGATTGAAACACCCGGAACTTCTATAACCGTCCTAGCGTCTGCCCTCTCTATTACTTTTAATAATGTTGTCTGAATTGTTTCATCCTTTCTAGCATCATTTTTGCAAACAAACTTTTGCTCTTGAACTTCTCCACCTTCATCTAATATATATCCGACGACGACCTCTGTCGCACAATCAGCCGACTGGCCAAAATAGGCCAATGAAATTTGAGGGTAACCCTGAAATCCTTTTCTAACTCTTTTTGCAATACGTTTAGTCGACTTTTCCAAATTCATAATAGCTACTCAAAAGAAATTTATAGGCGATTATCACCGATAACCATCTGTAATATGACAAAAATCCATTAGAAAATAAATGGTTAAGTTATTTTTATAAAACATCAATACATAGTAGGATATGCTTATCTAAGACTTCACCAAAATATTTTATCAATGTGAAAGTAGAGTTTATTCATAGTATTAATGACATTACAAAAAGTGAGTGGCAAGCCTTGGAAAAATCATATTGCCCTTTAATGCAATATGATTTTTTTAAAGCTTTAGAAGATAGCCAATCTATCGCTATAGATAAGGGTTGGAAAGCTCATCACTTAACGATTTCAAGTGTTAACGAAAATAAAATTGAAGCATTTCTCCCTTTGTATATTAAACAACACTCTTGGGGTGAATATGTATTTGACTGGGATTGGGCACAGGCATATGAGCGTAATAATATAGATTACTATCCTAAGTTAGTCAGCACCATCCCTGTCACCCCAGTTCCTAGTGAAAAATTACTTTCTAATTCGCTTGATTATAAAGAAGTAATTAAGGTACTTATTGAATATTGCCAGCAAAATAATATTAATAGTTGGCATTTACTGTTCGTGAATGAAATAGATGATAAAGATAATCTATCACTCCCTGATGATGTTTATCTGCGTCATACCGTTCAGTTTCATTGGTTTAATCGAGATTACCAAAGTTTTGAGCATTTTATTGCCTCGTTTACCGCAAGGAAACGTAAAAACACACTTAAAGAACGACGTTCAATAGAAGAGCAAAACATCCAAATAAATCAATTTATCGGCAAAGAAATCACTCAAAAAGAATTAGACTATTTTTACTTAACTTACCAATTAACTTATTTGAAAAATGGTCATCAGCCTCATTTAACTTACGCATTTTTTGAGCAAATATTTCAAAAGTTACCCGATAACATTTTGCTGATAATAGCGAGTTGCAACGATAATTATGTAGCTTGCTCTCTTTTCTTTTTTGATCAGCAGCATTTATATGGACGGTATTGGGGATGTAGTGAGCCGTTTAAGAATCTACATTTTGAGCTATGTTATTATCAAGGAATAGAATTTTGTATTAAGAATAACCTTAAAATTTTTAATCCTGGAACTCAGGGAGAGCATAAAATACAACGTGGTTTTGAAGCGGTTCTCACATACTCTTATCATTGGATAAATAATCTAAATTTCAAAGAGCCAATAAAAAATTATTGTGAACAAGAACGTGAGCAATTAAAGCGTTATCAAACAAAATGCTTGTCTGCTTTACCCTTTAAACAACAACAGAAATAAAATGCGTTAATTAGGGACATACTATGGAATTAACTTTTTCTCAAGCATGTGAAAATAACAAATCAGCTATTTTAAGCATATTACAAAAAGCTTTTATAAAGACTAAAAATGTTCTGGAGATCGGCTCTGGAACGGGTCAGCATGCTGTCCATTTTGCAGAAAAGTTGCCACATTTAAGCTGGCAAACGAGTGATCTTATAATAAACCATTTTTCTATCAATCAAAGAATACGCAGTAGTCAGCTAAAAAACATATCGGCTCCCATACACATAGATTTAAACGATGAATGGCCAATGAATAACACTAATAAAACGTCTAATGTTGATGGTATATTTACCGCTAACACCTTGCATATTATCAGTTGGTTTTTGGTAAAACGGTTCTTCGAAGGTGTTAAAAATAACTTAAAAAATGGCGGCACACTCTGTATTTATGGACCTTTTAATTATGATGGGAAATTTACCAGTGAAAGTAATGCTAATTTTGAGTTGTGGCTAAAAGACAGAGATGTAAATAGCGGGATTCGTGATTTTGAAGCCATTGAGTTATTGGCAAAATCAGCAGGGCTATCATTAATTTCAGATAATGACATGCCAGCAAACAATCGATTATTGGTGTTTATAAAAGATAATTGATTTAGCTATTATTAAAAAGAAGGGTGTTAAATTATTAGCACAAGTTTCATAAGGGCACTTTTAAAATAACAAAAGTGCCCGTTCTGAAAACATCACCGAAAACGAGTTAAATAACCATTTCTTTTACTTGTTCATCAACAACCAATTCACCTTGTGTGAGTGCTTTTATCTCATCAATAGTCACCCCAGGGGCATACTCAAGTAAATGAAATTTTCCGTCTTTAATCTCTAGATAGGCTAAATCTGTAAGCACTTTTTTAATACAGCTTTTACCTGTTAATGGGAGTGAACAATTTGCCAGTAGTTTAGAGTCGCCGTGTTTTGAAGCATGGGTCATAGTCACAATAATATTGTCAGCGCCGGCCACTAAATCCATCGCGCCCCCCATCCCTTTTATTAATTTCCCAGGGATCATATACGAAGCGATATTACCATTTACATCAACTTCAAAAGCTCCTAAAACCGTTAAGTCGACATGCCCTCCGCGGATCATTGCGAACGATTCAGCGCTTGAAAAAACTGATGCCCCTGTCGCCATTGTGACTGTTTGTTTACCAGCATTAATTAAATCAGCGTCAATTTCTTCTTCTGTAGGAAATAGCCCCATTCCCAACAAACCGTTTTCAGATTGCAACATTACTTCCATATTTTCAGGTACATAATTCGCCACTAAAGTAGGAATCCCTATACCTAAATTGACATAAAAACCATCTTGTAATTCTTGTGCAACGCGCTTTGCCATTTGCTCTCTAGATAATGCCATTATGTTTCTCCTGACTCATTATATGAAGGACGAATAGTTCGTTGCTCAATACGTTTTTCAAAGGTACCAACAATTAAGCGGTCAACATAAATACCTGGTGTATGAATTTGGTCAGGGTCGAGTTCACCTGGCTCTACAATTTCTTCTACTTCAACTACGGTTATTTTCCCTGCAGTTGCTGCCATAGGGTTGAAATTTCGTGCTGTTTTTCGATAAACCAAATTACCATACTTATCGGCTTTCCAAGCTTTTACAATAGCAAAATCGCCACGAATACTTTCTTCTAATAAATATTCCCTTTCATTAAAAGTACGTACTTCCTTACCTTCACCAACCGGTGTTCCAACCCCCGTTGCCGTAAAGAATGCGGGGATCCCAGCACCACCTGCACGCATTTTTTCAGCAAGCGTACCTTGTGGCGTTAATACAACTTTCAATTCATTACTCATCATTTGTCGTTCAAATTCGGAATTTTCACCGACATACGATGCAACTATTTTACTAATTTGACGATCAGTTAGTAAAACACCTAAACCAAACTCGTCCACGCCACAATTATTTGAAACAACTGTTAGCCCTTTTGTGCCTTTTCGTTTAATTTCACTGATTAAATTTTCAGGAATTCCACACAAACCAAATCCTCCGGCGATAACTGTCATTCCATCTTCTAACCCTGCCATAGCTTCTTGATAATTAGCGACTACTTTATTAAACCCTGCCATATTCTTATTTCCTGTTACATTTATTCTTAACGACTTAATTCATAAAAACTAAGTAATAAATCGAATTATTTAACCGTCCAACCGCCGTCAAGCACAAGTGCTTGACCTGTCATATTTTTTGCTTGTTTACTTGCTAAAAAGCAGACGGTGGCACTAATTTCTTCTATATCGATAAATGATTTTTTCGGCATAGGTTCAAGCATAATTTTATGGATAACATCTTCTTCACTAATACCATGTTGAATGGCTTGATCTTTGATCTGTTTTTCAACTAATGGTGTTTTCACATATGCTGGGCAAATGGTATTTATTGTAATATCGGTATCAGATGTTTCTAACGCTATCACTTTGGAAAAACCAATCAAACCATGTTTCGCGGCCACATACGCAGACTTAAAAGGTGAAGCAACTAATCCATGAATGGAGCCGATATTGATAATACGTCCAAAACCGTTATCTCTCATTTGAGGTAACAGAGCTTTGCATGTTCGAGCCGGCCCTGTAAGAAGAACATTCACAATTTTCTGCCAAGCATTCATTGGAAAATCTTCTAACCTTGAAACATGTTGAATACCCGCATTGTTCACTAATATATCAATATTCATACCATCGAGTGTTGTGATCAAATTTTCAATATCTTGTTCATTGGTCACATCTAATTTAATACCTTTAACGTTTAACCCTTTATCACTAAGTTTTTTCTGAGCCAATAAAACAGCGTCTACATTAATGTCAGTGATAATAATAGTTGCGCCTTTTTCAGCCAAAGATTGAGCAACTCCAAAGCCTATACCGCTCCCAGCTCCAGTAATTAAGGCGGTCATATTCTCCATTTATTCAGCCTCCAAAAATGCAGATATTGTTTGAGCTTTACTGTTAATAGAAAATATACCGTCAAGATGTCCCCACATGCCTTGGATTTCTTCATACTGGCTTTGTTCGCCAATAAGATCATGTGCCTTTTTGGCCATAGTTGGAAAGAGCACTAAATCGTTGGCTGCTGGTAAAAATAACGTTTTTGCAGTAATTTTTTTCAAACTTCCTTCCAAGTCATTATTATGACCCGCAATAAACAATTGGTTTGCTCGAACAAGATATAAAATATGGTTCGCATCAATAATATTTACCTTTGCACCAGCGGCAGCATACAGCCAATCAACAACAGGAAAATTAGCGTTAATATCATTTAATGCCGCTTTATTGATAGGTTTATGAGTAGGGTTTGATGCGTTGAAGATCGCAGGGTGCATTGCATCTTGGGTGATACTTGCTAATGATAACTGTAAACCTCTTTTGGGAGCTTCCCCTTGATAATAATCACCACCATTCCAGTTAGGATCTTGTTTGATCGGCGCCGCCCATGACTCAAGACCAGCGACTAACCACGCGTCCATTTCTGACGCGCCAATAACAGAAACCATTCGCTCAACCATATCAGGGTAGACGACTGACCATTCAATGGCTTGCAATGACCCCATAGATGCACCGACAACGGCATGCAACTTTTTAATACCTAAACTATCTATTAGCGCTTTTTGTACATTGACAAAATCTCGAATCGTTACAACAGGAAAGGTTAATCCGTAAGGTTTACCCGTTTTCGGATCAATAGTTGAAGGACCTGTCGTAATAACGTTTTTATCGAACGCGCTGGCATTCACCAGTGTATCAGAACTGATCACATAGAATTTATTCGTATCAATCGCCTTTCCTGGTCCAATAATACTGTCCCAGTATCCCGGCAGCACATCACTTTCGTTATATTTACCTGCGGCATGTGAATTACCCGAAAAGAAATGGGTGATTAGAATAACGTTACTTTTATCTTTATTTAATGTTCCATAAGCTT
>JAGSHH010000028.1 GCA_023954655.1 Colwelliaceae bacterium | reverse complement strand
CTGGTTTTATTGAGTCTGTTACTTTAGAAGATGGAAGAAAAATTGAAGCCGATTTATTTTTAGATTGTTCGGGCTTTAAAGGTGTTTTAATTAATGGAGCAATGAACATTGAACTGACGGATTTAAGCAAGTATTTACCCTGTGATCGAGCTGTTGCTGTACAAACAGAGCTTGTAGGTACTCCAACACCATATACTATTGCAACAGGTAGAGATTCTGGTTGGCAATGGCGTATTCCATTACAACATCGAATGGGGAACGGTTACATCTATAGTAGCCAATTCTGTGATAATCAATCAGCTCAAGATCAATTGCTTGCAAATGTCGAAGGTAAAGCAATTAATGATGTTCGTCAGTTCAACTTACCCTTAGGTGCACGTAAGGTTATTTGGCATAAAAACTGTTTTTCCCTTGGTTTAGCCGCCGGTTTTTTAGAGCCATTGGAGTCACTAGGTTTATCACTCATTCAAACTGCACTTTCTAAACTTTATACATTTTTCCCTGACATGTCTTTTAATGAACATGATATCGCTGAGGTTAATAGGTTACATAATGTAGAATTAGAGCGCGCAGTTGATTTTTTAGTAATGCACTATAAATTATCTAAACGCACAGATACTGAATTTTGGCGCTATTGCCAAGATATGCCTATCCCTGATTCATTAGCACATAAAATTGAAGTATATAAAAGTCAGGGACAAGTAATAATGTACGATCATGAATCATTTGAACAAGCTAGTTGGCTAAGTATGTACAATGGCTTCAATGTTGTACCAAAACGCTATGACATTAGAGCAAAAAATATGAGTTCAGATATTATTATGAGAAATTTAAGTCAAATGAAGGACTCAATGGCATCTGCAGCCAAGCAAGCGATGTCACATCAAGATTTCATTAATAAACATTGTAAAGCTAAGTCTGATATTTAAAAAAGCTAAAATTTAGAAATAAAAAACGACCATAAATGGTCGTTTTATATAATATATAATAACTCTATATTTTATTAGCTTGACAGTATTTTTTCAAAAACTCATCGTGGCTTGGTTGTTGTTTTGCAACGTCAATTAAGCCTTGTTTCCCTTTATCCAGAATATCTTTGAGCTTTTGATAATCCCAAGTATC
This sequence comes from Colwelliaceae bacterium, assembly GCA_023954655.1. GTDB lineage: Bacteria > Pseudomonadota > Gammaproteobacteria > Enterobacterales > Alteromonadaceae > Thalassotalea_H. The sequence goes on along the minus strand of JAGSHH010000028.1, from coordinate 20,660 downwards.
CATGGTCGGGTTGTAACTATCTGGTTCAACCTTCATTCCGTCAAATACCGCATACCAACTTGTTGGCTGAAATAGTTCCTCAGTGCCAGGAATAAGTCCTCCTGAAGCTTTAAAGAAATCAATTTTTTTCTGTAAAGTTTCAGGTATTTCCATATTTTTACACCATCGCCAAAACTCAGTATCTTCACGTTCTGTTGTACAATAATGTAATATAAGAAAATCTCTAATCTCTTCATAATCAGCTCTAACTCGGCGATTATATTCATCAATTAAGATTTGATCGATTTTCTTAGTAGGAAACATTCTAATAAAATAGGCAATGGTTTTTGATACTAAATGAATTGCTGTTGACTCTAATGGTTCAATAAAACCTTGAGCAAGCCCTAAAGATAAACAGTTTTTAACCCAAGATTTATTACGCATCCCTGTGGTAAATGGGATTATTCTTGGCTCCATAATTGGCTCACCTTGAATATTTTCTAATAAAGTCTTTGTCGCCTCTTCATCGCTGGCATATTTATCACAAAACACATAACCATTCCCAGTGCGGTGTTGCAGCGGTATTTTCCACATCCAGCCAGCATCTTGTGCTTTAGAAATAGTATATGGGTTTGTAGGTCCAACATTTTTGGTTTGCACCGTTACCGCTCTATTACAAGGTAAAAACTTTTCCCAGCTGTCATAACCTGTTTTTAACGTTTTCTCGATTAATAATCCTTTAAAGCCAGAACAATCTATAAAGAAATCACCAGAAATTGATTGACCGCTTTTTAACGTGACAGACTCAATCGAGCCATCAGCCGTTTGAGAAACATTCTCCACAATTCCCTCTGAACGCACTACGCCAAGTTTTTCTGCATAATTTCTTAAATATTTTCCTGCAAGAGCAGAGTCTAGATGCAGCGCGTAGAAAGCTCTTTCTAAAGGTGTATTTTTAGCCTCAAAGGGTAAAAAGAACTTTCCTTTTTCTGAGAGTACTGACTCAGGAGAATGTGCCATTAAAGGCGTTTTATCTCCTTCTGCTTTAGATTTTAACCAGCATTGAAAAAAGTCATAACCATCGATACTCTTACCTACAGTTCCAAAAGGATGAAAATATTTTTCCCCTTTGGTATGCCAATCTTCAAATTGAATACCTAACTTAAAGCTTGCTTGGGTTTCTTTGATAAAATCAATTAAGTCCACACCTAAACTATTTAAGATAGAAATTAATGGTGGAATAGTTGCCTCCCCTACCCCTATAACACCTATATCTTCCGACTCAACGAGTTCAATTTTTAAATCAATGTTTTTAAAAATATTCCCAATAGTTGCCGCAGCAACCCAACCGGCAGTTCCACCGCCAACAATAACAATTTTTTTAATAGGATCTTGTGTAGTTTTCATTAGTTTTACCGCGATTAACTGTTAGGTGTAAAATGACAATGCTGCTTTAAAAACTCGCCATGAGACGGAGCCTCATCTACAGATTTTTTAACCCGCTCTTTCATATAATTCAGATTTTTTTTCAAATAATCTAATTCCATATTATCCGCTTTATGATCATAAGTGTCTGGATACATTTTGAAGCCATCAAGAATAGCAAGCCAACTATCTTTTCCAAATATTTCCCAAGGATATTGAATAATATCTCCTTTCGTTTTATAAGCATGAAGCTTTTCAGCTAACTTTTCAGGTAACTCCATATTTCGACAAAATTCCCACATAGGTGAGTCAGTTCTCTGATTTGCTTTATAATGAAGAATAATGAAGTCTCGAACACGCTCATATTCTAAAAAGGTAACTTCATTGAATTTATCAATAGTTTGCTGACTATATTCCGTCTGTTCAAATGAAAGTATTATTTTTTCAATGGCTGTTTCTACCAATGCAATACTCGTACTTTCTAAAGGCTCTAAAAAGCCTGAAGATAAACCAACTGCAATACAATTTTTATTCCATGCCTGCTTCACTCGACCAGGGGTAAAGGAGAATTTACGAGGTTTGTGAAGGATCTTGCCTTCAACATTATCTAATAAACATTTTTCAGCAGCATCGTCATCAGTATATTTGCTCGAATATACCATACCATTGCCCATTCGATGTTGCAGTGGAATTTTCCATTGCCAACCGGCTTCATGTGCATGGGCAATTGTTCTTGCTAATGGTTCGCCAACAGTTTCACTTTGTACCGCAATAGCTCTATCGCAAACTAACCATTCACTCCAATCTTCAAATTCTGTATTCATTCCTTCACGGATCAATAAACCTTTAAAACCAGAACAATCAATGAATAAGTCGGCATTTAATTCAGTGTTATCTTCAAAAGTTAACGATCTAATGCAACCATCATCATTAGATATATTTACTTTAACGATTTTATTATCAACTAATTTCACTTTATTTTTAACCGAATAATCACGCATCAAATCGGCAAATAATGCCGCATCAAAATGTAATGCCCAATCAAAAATTTCTAATTGGCTCTCTGGATTTTCAGAAGGAAAAGTGAATCGACTATTTTGAGCTAAATTTACACCAAGGGAATAATCAGCAAGTTGAGATTTATCTCCATTTTTTTTTGCTTTCATCCAATAATGATGAAACGGAACCTCCTGAGTACCTTGGCCATATATGCCAAAAGGATGGATGAAAGAAGTCCCTTTTTTATACCAATCTTTAAATTCTATACCCAATTTACAAGTTGCTGCTGTAGCTTTTATTACATCTAAATCTGACAAGCCAAGCTTACTATAAAATCTTCGCAATGTTGGTATAGTTGCTTCACCTACGCCAATAGTGCCAATTTGTGAGGATTCAACTAAGGTAATATCAACGTTCTTTTCTTTGAAGTGTTTGCTTAAAGCTGCAGCAGTCATCCAGCCAGATGTCCCCCCTCCTGCAATCACAATCGATTTTACTTTTTTATTTTTAGTTTTCATTTCTTTGCCTTAGCAATTCACTGATTTAGCTAACTATATCGTTAAGTAATTTACTTTTCATTATTTACTAGGAATAACATATTTCGAAATATCTAATCTTAGTTTCAACGTAGTTAATCATATCGCTTTAAACTGTACTTTTTTTGATTTAGAACAAGCCAACAGCCCTTTAATAACCTAATTTTCTTTTAATTTTTCTAATATTTTAACATAAAAAAACCGCCGCAATTAATGCGACGGTTTTCATCAAATGTTTGTACTTTATGTAACTTCTAAGTCATTAGAAAGATACACGAGCACCCACTGTCCAACGCGCTTCATATACGTTTTGGAAAGCTTTTTGCTTCTCAAAACCAATGTATGTTTGTTGATATTCTTCAGTGATGTTTGAACCGTTAACGTAGAAGCTAACTGTTTCACTGAAATTATATGATGCATTGAAATCAAGTTGTGAATAGTCATCTTGGTACATAGATTGACCACCTGTCCCAGCACCGCCAGCAGTATGTAAACGAGGACTACGAGAGTTCCAAGCTAAACGAGTAGAGAACGTATCATTTTCATACCATACAACAGCGTTGTACGTATCTTTTGACATGCCGCCAAATGGTAAATCATCACCATCAATATCTTTAGCTTCTTGAGAGCTATCTGCGTAAGTGTAGTTTAAGTCAAAACCAACGTTAGCAAAAATACTGTCTTCACCTAAGAAATCACTAAGTGCAACTTTACCACCGATTTCATAACCCGATACATCACCACCTTTACCTTGCGTAGTCGCATTGAAAGGATGAGGACCACGACGAATACCATCTGAATCAGGCTCATCTACCATGATGATTGTGCCTTCAGTAAAGCTTTCAATGTCAATTCCATATGTAGATACGAAGAACATTGAAGCATCACCAGCATACCACTCAGCAGATAATGAATAGTTCTCTGAACGCCATGGGTTTAGCTCAGGGTTACCATTTAAGGTACCGTTTTGAACACGCATACAACCACATGCGTCATTAAATACCATACCTACAACTTTACCTGCACCCCATTGAGAAAGGTTAAGTGCTTGCATATTTTGTGAAAATGCTGCACGTAATACCACTTCATCAGTTGCTTGATACGCTAAGTTTAATGACAATAATTCATCTGTGTAGCTACGCTCTGTTACCACATCACCAATATCTGGACCTAAACCTGAATGAGGTAAGTTAGGACCAACAAGGTTCTGTTTAACAAACAAGTCAGTTTCGATGATTTTAAGGCCTACGTTACCACTTAATTGTAGGTATTCGAAATTAACTTGTGTGAAATATGATGTTTCATCTAAACCTACATCATACGTAGAACCACCGTTTTCAGTACGTTCAACGTTACCAAAAGTATCTTTGTGGAACTGTTTAGGGTCACGGAAGTTACTTGGGTCAATTACCCAAATACCCGGAATACCTTTAACATTACCAAAATCAGTTTGGAATGAAACTGACGTGTATTGATCAAGTGCCGTTGGAGCTAATAAAGTGTAAGGAGTCCATACATCTTCACCATCTTCATTAGTAACATATTCACCAGTACCTGCTTGTTCAAAACAAGGTGTTCCTTCAGCAGCACCGTTGTAGTTTTGGTCAACCGCTTTCCATTGTGCGATATCACAACCGTTACCAAAATCAGAAGTGTAAGTAAATTGGTCATGATCTACTTTGCGTTGACTAAAGCGAATACCAAAATCAATACTTGTGATCCAATCATGGTCGTCTAATGCATAGTTCCATTTTGTACTAAACGTTGTAAGTTCACCTTCATCATCAGTATTACCTTCAGAAGAGAATGCACCAATGTGATATGAATCTAAGTCAGCCATGTAATCAGCAACAGACATCATGCCTTTGCCACCCATAACTTGCTGGTCGAAACCACCAAATGTTGGATGTTCACCACGGGCATCATGCGTTAAAAAGAAGTCACTGTCTTGAATACCTGTAGAGTATTGAGCATTACAACCACCTTCTGAACCGATGATTTCTTCACCGTTAGTACAGTATTGTGCTGGGTTAAGACCACCTGGGCCTAATACCAATGCACCACTATCGATGCTCATGATATCGCCTTCACCATATGCATGACGCATTTTAGCTGTAGCACGAGCATGAGTAGCACGTACAGTACCAGTTAAAGCACCACCATTGTCATAATCTAATTGAAGGTTAAAGTTTTGTGACTTTTCTTCATTTACGTTTGCTTGAGTAAATGTTTGTAAACGGTAAGGACGCATTTTAAATGCATCAGCACCTTGCCATGCATTACCATCAGCATCGGTAAAAGTATCACCTGTTTCATGCGTTGAATAAGCATAGTTGTTAAATGTTTGCCAGCGGTTATTGTTGTTAAAACCAGAGCGAGCATTAAAGCGATCTTGTTGTGTATAAAAATAATCAGCTGTTAATACAAAACCTTCACCTAAGTCAGCTTGAACTGAAAGCTGTAAAGCATCACGCTCACGTTCTTCAGTTTTATTAAAAGCAGTAAACCCGTGAGGAACGATGTGACGTTTTTCAGCACCTTCAGAAGGAGCTCCCCATGTATGGTTGTTATTAGTCCAACCTAAACCACCATTTTCTGATGTATCGTTATGACCATTATAATCAGATGCAAGTGTTGCTTCTTGTGTAACGGCAGAGAATAAAACGCCGATAGTGCCATCATTGTAACTAGCTAAACCGTGCAATGTTGGATCTGTTTCTTTAGTAATTGAACCACGAGTTGCTTCAACACCACCAGCAAATGTCCAACCTTCATCCATATCAAATGGACGACGAGTTTTAAGATCAATTGAACCAGCAATACCTTGTGCAGTATTACCAGCAGTAGCTGATTTATATACATCAACACCGCCAAATAACTGAGCTGGCAAATCACCTAAATCAGCGCCAGAACTATCGATAGTTGTTGCAGATAAGAATGTTTCACCATTCATTGTTGTATCTACTTGAGGCAAACCACGAATTTGAACCGGTCCACCTTCACCAGCAACACGTTCAATTTGAACCCCTGAGATACGTTGTAGTGAATCAGTAATAGTTACATCTGGCAATTTACCAATATCTTCAGCAGCGATACCGTCTACTTGAGAATCAGCAAAGCGTTTACCGTTAATGCTTGCTTTTGAAGAACCACGAATACCGGTAACTTCAATTACTTCAATTTCTTTATCAGCGCCTTCAGCAGCCATTGCAAATGATGTTGCACCACCAGCAAGAACCATAGCAATTGAACTTGCTAGTACGCCTTTTTTAAATGTTTTAGATGACATAGACTTTCCCTTACACACGTTTTTATTAATATATCTTAGTTATTTTAATAGAACCTTACTAAAGACAGCGCTGTCTTTTTTCTCTATGACAGCGTTGTCATAAGTTAGATAAAACCATACACAAAAATTTTAATCATGGCTACACTTGATCACGATATAAACAGTATTTTTATATAAGCGATTGTTTAATATACAATTAAATTTCAAATAAAATTATAAATTAATGATTATAACTCTGTAATTTTATCGAAAAACAAGCAAGTTAAGTTTAAATATAATACAAATTTGAATATATATACGATTTTTATTCAAAAAAAGACGTTTGTAGAAAGTGTCCTTTTTCAAAAAACTAACAATTTTTTATTTTTTTGATTGTTTATAAAATTGGATCAATTTCTCAGTTGAGCAATCATGTTTGTCTGAAATACTTTCACCTTCAAGTTCAATTTGAATACTTTCAGCTAAACCTTTTCCAAGTTCTACACCCCATTGATCAAAAGAACATATTTGTAAAATTATGCCCTGAACAAATATTTTATGTTCATAAGCTGCAATTAAGCTTCCTAATGTTTCAGGATCAATACGTTTAAGCAATATAGTATTTGTTGGTCGATTACCCTTATGAACTTTATGAGGAGCAACCTTATCAATATATTCTGGTGTACGGCCTTTAGCTTTAAGATCAGCTCGCACTTGTTCTTCATCAACACCAGTCATAAGTGCCTGGGTTTGGGCAAAAAAGTTGGACATTAAAGTTTCGTGATGCCCCTTCACTGGTGTAACACTTTCTACAGAGCCTATAAAATCAGCAGGAACTACATTGTTACTTTGATGCAAATATTGATAAAAAGCATGTTGTCCATTTATACCCAACTCTCCCCAAATTGATGGGACGGTAGCATAATCAACTTCAACACCATCCCAGGAAACAGATTTACCATTACTTTCCATCTCTGCTTGTTGTAAATAGGCTGCTAACATATGTAGGGTTTGATCATATGGCAATATTGCTTGAGATTTGGATCCTAAAAATGTTGTGTTCCAAACACTCAACAAAGCCATGATTACGGGCATGTTCTCTTCGAGTGGAGCATTTAGAAAGTGTTGATCCATTTCATCTGCACCAGCTAACAGCTCTCTAAATTTATCAAACCCTAGATCCAATGCTATTGCTAAGCCAATTGCAGACCACAAAGAAAAGCGTCCACCAACCCAGTCCCACATACCAAAAATATTATCTTCTTCAATACCAAATGACATTGCGTTAGTTTTATTAGCAGTAACGGCAACAAAATGTTTTCCAACCGCAGCTTCATCGAATGAAGACGCTGTTAACCATTTAATAGCTGTTTTCGCATTTGTCATAGTTTCTGTAGTAGTAAATGTTTTACTTGAAACTATAAATAATACTTTTTCTGGATCCAGTGGACGTAGAATTTCAACAATTTGTGCGCCATCAACATTAGAAACATAATGAACACTGACACTATTATCGCTGTAATGCTTTAGTGCTTCGGTCACCATTTGAGGTCCTAAATTTGACCCCCCAACACCAATATTTACAATATCAGTAATTCGCTTACCCGAATATCCCTTCCATTTCCCTTCACGAACACGGTTCACAAAATTTTCCATTTTGGCTAATTGCGCCTGCACTTCTTCAGTCACATTGTCACCATCTACAAATAATGGGTCATTACTTTGTCTGCGAAGTGCAGTATGCAGAACAGCACGATCTTCAGTTTTATTAATTTTATCACCTGAAAACATTTTACTACGCCAATCAATTACCTGACTTTCATTAGCAAGCTCAAATAATGTTGACATAGTCTCACTATCAATTAGGTTTTTTGAATAGTCCAACAGCATTTTAGGTAATTCTATTGAGAACTTATTAAAACGCTCGCTATCTTGCGCAAATAAATCATTCATGTGTTGAGACTTTTTATTCAACGCCAGTTGGCTTAGTTTCTTCCAGCTGTTTAACGATTGGCGACTTGACATAACTCTTCCTAGTGCATAGTTTATTATCTGATTGGGTAACCTTATTTAAAAATGACAGCGCTGTCAATTTTAAATAAGGTTAATAAGCAATATAAGCCTCACATACTTAATAAGACCTGCGTATGATAAAGCTTGCTGCTTGCACGATAAAACAATATTCTTATTGTCCCAAAAAACTAACAAAAATAAATTATTACCAAATTAAGGTTGTATGGATAGATGAAAGCAACAATTAATGATGTGGCCAAACAAGCCGGAGTATCAATAAAGACGGTATCTCGCGTTATGAACAATGAGCCATCAGTTCGCCAACCTACTCGTGAAAAAGTTATGGAAGCGGTTAATGCATTAAATTATAAACCTAATTTAGCTGCAAGAAATCTCGCAGGTACAAAAGCATACAGTATCGCTTTTATTTACGATAATCCAAATGCATATTACATAATTGATATGCAAAATGGTATTTTATCAGCATGTAAAAAACAAGGCTTTGAATTACTTATTCATCCCTGCAATTCAAATTCTGATAATATTCTTGAAGAAATTACTAATATGATAAAACACTCAAGAATAGCGGGCTTAGTGTTAACTCCACCTTTTTCTGAAATGCCTGAATTTGTAAAACATATTTTAGATTTAGAAGTCGATGTAGTTCGAATCATGTCAGGTGATGTTGCACCAGATGAGCTTGCCCCATGTATCATGGTTAATGATCATCAAGCCTCAATGAGTATCACTCAACATTTGATCGATTTAGGGCATAAAAACATTGGTTTTATCGCTGGTCAATCCGAGCATATGTCAACTGTTGAACGTTTAAAAGGTTATAAACAGGCATTGAATGAAAATGGAATTGAAGTAAATGAACAATTAATCATTGATGGTGAATATTCATTTGAATCAGGTGTTCATGGAGCTAAGCAATTAATGGCTGAAGAAATAAGACCCACAGCAATTTTTTCTTGTAATGATGAAATTGCTGCAGGGGCTCTATTTGCATCAAGGTTGATGGGGATATCAATCCCTGAACAACTCTCCATTACAGGTTTTGAAAATAGTCCTTTCTCGAGACAAACATGGCCAAGGTTAACTACAGCTAATCAGCCCAATCCTAAAATAGCGGAAGGTGCAGCTAATTTATTAATTTCAAAAGCTAGAAAACAAGCACCGAATAATATTATTACTCAGTATACTCCTCAGCTTATTGTTCGAGACTCAACCAGCCAAATTGACTAGAGCTACTCATCTTAAACTTTAGTTTTAGGCATAAAAAAAGCGAAAGAAATTTTCGCTTTTTTTTATGCCTAAATAACAATTACAAATTATCAGGATCATACCCTTGTTTAATTTTTTCTATTCGCTCTTGATGTCTATGATGTGCTTTCAACGCTGCGACAGCGAATGCCCCGACAATTGCTACAATAGGGATTAATAAAGATAGCGTTTCTGCTCTTAATAATTGTTCTAACCATTCCATCCAAAACTCCTTTTCAATTTATTTTATTATTCTTCGAAATAGGTTCCCCAACCATCATAATCAACTTTGCATTGTTTAGCCAATTCAAACATTGATTTTGCTTCATCTTTCAAAATATCTACATCAAGAGGCTGTTCAGTAATAATATCAAAAGCAAAAACCTTAGTGCCATCTTCTAATTCAGCTTCTTCAGGTTCTTCTATTTCAAGCCCCATTTTAAATGCCGCAACTGCAGATTTTTCAAGAAGTTCAAAATCAGCAGATGAAAAGTGGTGTTCTATTGTATGATGAACATCTTCATTACTACCATCTTCAATTAATGCTGAGACAAGTGATTCAGTATGATCAAACCATTGTTGCATCGATTCATCTATCATTGTTCGGCCTCTTTATTTAATTGTTCAAATTTAATAGTCATTTGCTCACGAGTCGCATTGGTAATTGCTCTTATATTATCTTTAGTGATGCCATCAACTAGAACCGGCTCCATGTATTCAATAATGATTTTGCCATTATCCCAACGGTTAAGGTTTACTTTCTTATGCATGTTACTTACACATACGGGAACAACAGTGACACTAGCTTGCATTGCGGTTCGAAATGCTCCGGTTTTAAAGGGCAATATTCCTCGTCCGTTACTACGGGTACCCTCAGGAAAAAGCCACACTGAAATGTTCTTTTCTCTAATTTTTTTTGCCGTTAAAGCAATAGTGTTCATAGCTTTATTAGTATTCTTACGATCAATCAATATATTACCTGTTAGCCAATACATTTGACCGAAAAAAGGGATCCATTTTAAACTTTTTTTTCCTACACTAACGGTATTAGGTATAACCGCATTGGCAACGGTAAAAATATCATAGCTATTTTGATGATTACAGATATAAACAACAGGAGAAAGGCTTCTAACCGACTCAGGAATTCTTACTTCAACATCCAAACCAAAAAGTTTAGTTACTTTTCCTAAATATTTTGCAGTAAGGTAAACATTATTACGATGAAAAGGTCTCAAAATACAATATAAGCATGAAACAATACAAATAATAACTAAGGCTGCGGTCATCAAGACTATGCGAACTAAAGCGAGCAACGGAATATCCTACATTTTTAAAGAAACGCGAGTATACACTAATCTCTCAGCTAAAATCGAATTTTCAAGTAATGTCAAACGTCTTTATTAAACGTTAAGGCGATTATAATGAAAATTAAAACATAATTTAAAAGCATCGACTTAACATGCACTTAATGATTTTTGACTTAATTAAACTAATTTTTTTCACGCTTAGGTCTATAGTTAATATGTAAATAATAAAAATAATTTTCAATTTTTGAAATATAGAGTCATTGAAACAGAGGAAAATAATAATGAGAAAGTTGTTGGCATTTGTCCTTTGGGCAATATGTTGTAGTGCTCTCGCTACTTCTAAAAGTGACTCAAAAGAAAGTGTCACTTTAGATAAAAATTTTCCAGTTCAATGGGGATTAGACGCACTTAATATTCCTAAATACCTTCACGATAATAGTGCTGAATCTTTAGGGCTTATTCTCCCTCATCAAAACTCTACTGACAATTTAAATACAACTTTTACCAGTGAAAATTACAAAATCAATAACGTTGCTACCAGCAATAATTATCGATTTAGTACTGTTCAAGGTTCATTCATGAACTCAAATAAAACGGGCATAAATATAATGTATAGTTATGGTCGGTTTAGTGCAGAAACAGGTATGCTTTCAAACTCTAAGAATATTCTTTCAAGTGGAAAAATCTATCTTCAAGGGGCTTATAGCTTATTTGAAAATCAAAATTTAAATATTTCTGTTACAGCTAAAGTTGAAGCCTTGGATGAAAGCAACGTAAATAGTTATTATGGCGATAAAAAGTTAGCAGTTAATAACTCTATATTTGAAGAACACCAAGCAACTAATACAACTCTTGGTATTATCAGTACTTATTCTATAAATAAACAATGGAAAGTACTTGGAATAATTAGCTCAACAACACTTGATAATAAAATAGAGAATAGCCCTTTAATTGATGATAGTAATCTACACATGGCTTTAATAGGCACCAGTTATGCATTTTAATCTCGGTAACCGTATAAACATTTCAAAATAAAGTTTAAATATTTAATAAAATCTATTTTATTTAACAAACTTGAAAATTAATTACCTCGTGTTATAAGAAAAAACACTCAAGAAGAACACTTGAGTGTTTATAATTTTTTTAAACAAAAAAAACTTTATTAATATCTAAAACAATTCATCTGGCATATTAAACATTGGCTCAGAACCAGATTTAATAGTCGCCATTAATGATAAACGACGTGGTAAAAGCCTAGCGAAATAATAACGAGCAGTATGAATTTTACTTTGATGGAATTCTTCATCTTCAGACATTTTACATAAAGATACGTTTGCCATTTTTGCCCAGACAAAGGCCATTGCCGTATACCCAAAAACATGTAAATAATCATTTGCTGACGTTCCAAGTTCCTCAATATTATTAGAGGCTGCTGATAATATTTCAAACGTAGTCTTTTGAAGATCATCTATTGCTTCAGATAACGGCACTATAAATTCTTGCATATGTTCATCTGTAGTTTCTTTAACAAATTTATTAGCCTCATCAATAAAGATCTGCATAAACTCACCTTTACTACCGGCAACTTTGCGCGCTAATAAGTCCATTGCCTGAATACCATTAGTGCCTTCATAAATTTGGGCAATACGTGCATCACGTACTAATTGCTCTTGTCCCCATTCGCGAATAAAACCATGACCACCAAAAACTTGTTGACCAGCTACGGTATTTTCAAAACCAAGATCAGTAAAAAATGCTTTCGCTAAAGGAGTTAATAATGCAGTTAATTTATCTGCTTTTATTTGTTCATCGCCTTCACCATAAGTTGCAATATCTAATTGCATAGCAATATACAACGAAAGCGCTCGAGAGCCTTCATTCAAAGCTTTCATGTTCAGTAACATTCGACGAACGTCACCATGAACCATAATAGAATCTGCAGCTTTATCTGGCGATTTAACTCCCGAAAGTGAGCGACTTTGCACTCGGTCTTTGGCATATTCAAGCGCATTTTGATAAGAGCGCACACTTGCACCTAAACCTTGAATCCCTACTCCAATCCGTTCAAAATTCATCATTGTGAACATACAAGCCAAGCCTTTATTTAATTCTCCAACTAAATAACCTTCTGAATCATCAAAATTAATGACACAAGTTGACGAAGCATGAATACCCATTTTATGTTCAATGGAACCACATGAAACATCATTAAAATCACCCAATGACTCATCATCATTTACTTTATATTTTGGCACAACAAAAAGTGAAATCCCTCTTGGGCCTGCTGGTGCATCCGGCAATTTAGCTAAAACTAAATGTATAATATTTTCAGTTAAGTCATGCTCTCCACCGGTAATAAATATTTTATTACCGGTAATTTTATAACTACCATTTTCTTGAGGGATCGCCTTAGTTCGAATCATCCCGAGGTCAGTGCCCGCATGAGACTCAGTTAAGCACATCGTTGCCGACCATTCTCCACTATACATGCGTGTTAAATATCTCTGCTTGATTTCTTCACTTGCATGTTTTGCTAATGATAAACCAGCACCAGCGGTTAAACCTGGATACAATGAAAATGAGATATCAGCTGCACACAACATCTCTTCATGTAATGAGGTAATCACTTTAGGCATTCCCATGCCACCATAATTTACATCACCACCTAAGGCTGTCCAACCACCTTCTGCATATGTATTAAATGCTTCTTTATATCCTGGGGCTGTTGTTACTTGACCATTATTAAAGCTGACACCAACTTCATCACCTTCTCGAGATAAAGGAGCGATCACTTGCTCAGCTATTTTTGCACATTCTAATAATATAGCTTCAGAAGTCTCTCTATCTACATGTTCTGCAAGCTTAGGCAAAGTAGGCCATAAAGTGTCACTTTTAAAAACATCATATAGGAGATAATTCATATCTTTTATCGGAGCTTGGTACTCAGCCATCAGGTTAACCTCTATTCAAACAAGTATTTCAAACATGCGTTTGAATATAGACTAATTTGACAAAATGTAAAGTCATTCTATGTAAATTGCTTGTCCTTATTGTGTAGGTTGAATAAAGTAAGACATTCTCATCTACAAAGATCCTATGATCGTTTATTCGTTTATGTTTAAAAACAAAGCTTTTTATTTGGTGAAAAGAATAATTCATAAAAATAACTCCATAATTTGTGGAGTAATATTATTCAGTTCTTTTTCTTTTGCTGAACAGATAAAATTTTCAAAGGAATTAATTGAGGAGGTTTATCAGTTTAATTACCAATGGCTAGATCATAATAATAAAACTCAATCGTTAGGTTTTTCTTTATCACAAAAATCTATCTATGATCGTTATAGAAATTTTTCAATTTACCAACCTGAATTGGCACAAGAATATGTTAATAAGTCTTTAAGAAAATATTTTAAAAAGTCTCCTATAAAAGGTGTTCAAATTTCTTTTAAAGAAGAAAATGGCGGCTTTCAAGCAAGTATTAAAAGTGAGGAAAAAAAGCTGCTCACTAAAGCCTCAGCCAAAATTAATCAACTTGAAAAAAGTTTTACACAAGAGTATTTGAAAAAAAAATATTATCATCACTTCACAACTCCTGAACAAGTCTCCGCTATTAAACCAGACCACGGTAGAATTGCATTAGAGTCTGTAAATGATTTAAAGGCACTTAAACCTTTAATTTTAGAAAAATCATCAATTAAAAATATTCGTAAGGTCTCTAATTATATTTTGAGTTTTATTCAAAATATTCCATATTCTACATTAGAATCAAGAGTTACTTCTTCTGGTGCAGGGTTTAGTCCTCCTCTCAAACTTTTATGGGAAAACAAAGGTGATTGCGACAGTAAGGTTACTTTAACTGCGTCATTATTAAGAACTCTCATGCCACGTATAAAGTTGGCCTTTATTTATATCGACAATCATGCCCTCATAGGTATAAATGTAACACCACAACCTGGCGATGTTACAGTGATAGATAATGGCACACCCTATGTTTTGGCTGAACCAACAGGGCCCGCATTATTTGCTCTAGGAAAATTAGCTGAAGAATCTGAACAAGCTATTTATAACGGACATTATACATTGGAAAGGTTTCATGCTAGAAATCCTCCTAAAAGCACCGAGCAAGAAACAGATCAAACAGTAGAAAAGACTGAAGAAGGAATTATATTGAATGATAATGAAAACAACTCAAGTGAAGAGTTGTAATCACCCAATAAAAATAGAAATAGTTAGGTTATATTTTTAACTGTCTAACTCGGAATTTTTTGCCTTTCATTTTACCGTTCATTATTGTTTTTAAAGCTAAATCAGCAATATTTCGATTGACTGCTACATAGGCTGCAATTGCGGAAATTTGTATTTTACCTATTTGATCACCACTTATAGCTTTATTGCCCGTTAACGCGCCTAAGATATCTCCCGGGCGTAATTTTTGTTTTTTTCCGCCGTCAATATGTAAAGTCACCATTTTAGCTTGACTGATAACTGGGTTTTCAACAGTAAAATCCGATAAATCCTCACTATCAATTGAGATATCAAGGTACTCTTCTAACTTAATAATTTTATGTGCTTCTTTATGGCTAACTAGGGTACAAGCCATACCTTTACTACCTGCTCGCCCAGTTCTACCGATACGATGAACATGAATTTCAGGATCATGTGCAAGTTGATAATTTACCACTAAATCTAAATTATCAACATCTAAACCACGAGCAGCAACATCGGTCGCCACCAAAACATGGATACTTTTATTTGCAAAGCAAATAAGTGTTTGATCACGATCTCTCTGTTCTAAGTCACCATTTAAAGCAGCACAACTAAAACCACTATTTTTTAATGAATCTGCTAAGGCTTGTGTTTCCACTTTTGTATTACAGAAAATAACGGCTGATTCAGGATGGTTTAACAATAATAATTTTTGTATAGCTTCTATTCTATGTTCATTACTATCAACATGATAAAAGTGTTGAGTAATCGTTGAATGGTCATGTTTAGATTCGACTTTAACCATTAACGGATCTTTCATAATATGTTCAGTGATCGGTTTAATTTGTTTAGGAAAAGTCGCACTAAATAATAAATTTTGTCGCTGAGTTGGACACAATGAAAAAATTAGATCAAGAGCATCTTGAAAGCCCATTTCTAACATACGATCTGCTTCATCAAGCACAAGAGTATTTAATTCATCTAGATTTAACCGCCCTTTTCTTAAATGATCTTCGATTCTTCCTGGTGTACCAACAATAATATGTGCACCATGTTCTAATGAACCTATTTGTGGACCTGTGGGACTCCCTCCACACAATGTTAATACTTTTATATTATGGATAGATCGTGCAAGCTTTCTTATTTCTTTGGCAACCTGATCCGCCAACTCTCTTGTTGGACATAGCACCATTGCCTGAACCCGAAAACGTTTAACATTCAAATGGTGCAATAAACCTAAACCAAACGTTGCGGTTTTCCCTGAGCCTGTTTTTCCTTGCGCAATAACATCTTGCCCTGCAATAATCGCAGGTAAGCTTTGCGCCTGAATAGGTGTCATTTGTTGGTAACCTAAGGTAGAAATATTTTTAATTAACTCAGGGGAAAGTTTAGTACTGGCAAAGTCAAGGTTGGTCAAAATAAGTTATCTATAAATAAAGTCAGACAGTAAGTATAACAAGGAGTAGCTTTAGAGGACTAGATTTCTCTAGATTATATTAATAATTATTTTAAAGGCTTTCTTATTTATGGCTCTAACGATTCTATATTGGAGGTTATCAGGCTAGATATTGCTTCATCTCATGCGCGGGCATTGGCTTATAATAATAATAACCTTGGCCATACATACAATCCATTTGTGCAAGTAACTCAGCATCTGCTATGTTCTCAATACCTTCACCAACTGTAGCCATCTGTAGATTTGTAGCTAAATCAACAATTGTTTTTATAATAGCCTGATGATTATTGTGTTCATGGACATTGTTAATAAAAGATCTATCTATTTTTAAAACATCGATAGGAAAACGATGGAGATAACTTAAACTCGAATAACCTGTTCCAAAGTCATCAAGCAATATTTTCACCCCCATTTTCTTTAATGCCATCATATTTTCAAGCACTATGTCACTATTTTCTAAGAGCGCTCTTTCAGTTAATTCTAAACGTAAATGACGCGCTTTAATACCAACCCTTTTTATTATCTCAGCTATATCATTGGGTAAATTTTGACTAAAAAAATGTTCACAATAAAGGTTACAACTAACGTATAAATCATCCCTACTAAACTCAACATGCCAATTCTTTAATTGTCGACATGACTTTTCTAAAATTTGAAAGTCAATGTCCATCACCAAACTAGTTTCTTCTGCTAATGGAATAAAATCATTTGGATAAACGAAGCCTCTTTTTTCACTTTGCCAGCGAGCTAAAGCTTCAAAACCAACAATTTCATCATCATTTAATCTAACAATTGGTTGGAAAAAAGGAACAAATTCTTTATTTTTGATTGCTTCTCGAATATCTGCTTCAAGTAGTAAAGCATTCTGTACTTTTTTATGCATACTTGAATCGAAAACTTCATAACGGCCTTTGCCCATATCTTTAGCATGATACATAGCGGTATCTGCGTCACGAAGCATGATTTCAGCATTTTCATAACGAATATCATTAAATAATACCCCGATGCTTGTCCCAATAAATACCGGTTGATTTAATATTTGAAAAGGCGTAGCTAATAGCTCAGTAATACGCTGAGCAACATCATGAGCTTCTTGAGGATGTTCTAAGTCTTCAATTAATATAACAAATTCGTCTCCTCCTAACCGAGCAACTGTATCTTTATTTCGAAGAATTTCAGAAAGGCATTTACCAATTTCTTTTAATAAAATATCACCCGCATGATGGCCCAAACTATCGTTAACTACTTTGAAGCGATCCAAGTCGAGAAACAAAACTGCAAATTGTAATTCTGGTCGACGTTTATTACATGCAATAGCATGATTTAATAAATCAAGGAAAACGGTTCTATTAGGCAAGCCTGTCAAACTGTCATGAGATGCAGTGTATTTAAGTTGCTGTTCTATTTTTTCACGTTGTTTTATTTCATCTTCAAGCTCAGCTGTTCTTAACTTAACTTGTTGTTCTAACAGCTCATGAGTTTTTCGCTCAAATTGTGCTAACTCTTTTCGTTTAATGGCTGTTGATACATGCTGGGAAACAAAATTTAATAATTCGGCATCTTGTTCATTAAAAATAATATTGGTTTGATAGCTTTGAATAACCATTGCACCAATCACATCACCAGACTGAATCAATGGTACACCTAACCAAGATTTAGTTTTTCCCTTAGGTTTTAACGTTTTTCCCTGTTCGTAAAGAGCAAGCATTTCATAATAATTTAATAAAACCGTTTCTCCCCTTTCAATAACGAGTTCGGTGTAACCATTAGAAAATTTTCGAGGATTAAATTTACGTTCAACATCCTCCTCATCCTGCTCCGAATAATAAACAAACGATAGAGTATCTTTTTTGATATCAAATTTAGCTATATAAAAGTTCTCAGCATTAATAAGCTGGCCAACAATATTATGAACCATGTCATAAAATTTATTGATATCAATCGATGCATCATTAGTTAATTCTGAAATACGAAATAGTGATTCTTGCAGTAATTCAGACTTTTCTCGTTCACGGATTTGATTCATCAGCTCGCGAGTTCTAGCATCAACAGCCTTTTGTAAGCGTTCCCTATCTTGCAATCGCCCCATTGCAGTAACAATATGCTGCCCTGTAAAAGTAAGTAAGTCTAAATCATGCTCCTGATAAATAGTGGATTCACTATAACTTTGCACTGCCATTACACCGATGACAATTCCATCACTAATAAGTGGAACACCAAGCCAGTCAGTTCCTTTTACGCCAACATGTTTTATCTTCCCTTCCCTAATTAATTCAGGCATAACTTCAGGAGTCACCAATAAAGGCTTACCAGTCTCAATAACATGACAAGTCATTGAGCCTTTGAATTCCTTATAATCTACACTTCCAGATGGGAAAGTATCCTTTTCATCAACATGATAAACAAACTCTAAAGTAGCAAATGTTTGGTCATATAAAACAATATAGAAATTTTTTGCATTCATTATCGATGCAATAGAATGATGTACTTGTTTGTAGAAAGTATTTAAATCAGCACAATCATTAGATAGCTGATTGAGGGTGAATAAAGCAGTATAACGGTCTTGTAATTTACGATAATTATCAAGTAATTGAAGTGACTCTTTTGCTAAGTCAACATCTTCTTTTGATAATAAATTCATATCATTAGTTAAATTATCCGTCATACTTTCTTTAATACATTTTTAATACAGAGAACGCATAATGACTGTAATCGTTTAAAATTTCCAGTTTAATGCACGCTTTATAATTTGCTTTTATTGCTCTCTTTCTTCAATAACTGCTTTTTTTATTTCTTCAATATTGTCTTTATTTCCACAAATAGCCTGTTGGTGATCATCTCGATAATAACGAATATCAATGCAATCTTGCTGATATCTTCTTTCCAACTCTGTTCTTATTAAGGGTTTATCTTTAGCTGAAGTAATTTGACGTTGTAATAACTGACATTCTTGGATTTGTTCAGACGCTAATGTAACATCTTCACAAGCTTTCTCTTGAGTGGCGCACGCAGATAAAACACACACAGCAGTAACTGCTAAAATTACTGATCTTTTCATAAAAGTTAATTCTCTAGAATAAAAAATTGATTATAGCTAGGGATTGTATCTGGTGATAGTTTTTAGTTAAACTCATATTAATCTGACCATTTAGACAAGATTTGTTTTATAATGACAACATCTTGTTTAATTATTAAATTTAAGGAAAGACTTATGAAAGTTCAAGTTGTTGACTATACCTCTGCAGACGCAGGACAGCGGTTTGTAGCAAGTTTAAAAGAAACTGGTTTTGGTGTTCTTAAAAATCATCCTATTCAACAAGAACTCGTAGAGTCGATTTATCATGATTGGTATCAATTTTTTTGCCAAGGCGATAAAAATAACTTTGCTTTTGATCCTGAAAAACAAGATGGCTATTTTGCTTCTGAAATATCGGAAACAGCAAAAGGGCATAAACATAAAGACATAAAAGAGTATTATCATGTTTACCCTTGGGGACGCATTCCACAATCGCTCGAAGCAAATATTCTTAGTTATTATCAACAAGCATCCAATTTAGCTGCTGAACTTTTAGATTGGGTTGAAAAATACAGTCCTCCTGATGTTGCCAAAGGTTATTCAGAATCTTTATCGAATATGATCAAAGACACACCAAATACTTTATTAAGAGTATTACATTATCCACCATTAACTGGTGATGAAGAAGTTGGAGCAATCAGAGCAGCTGCTCATGAAGATATTAATTTATTAACTATATTGCCAGCAGCCAACGAACCAGGATTACAAGTTCAAGACAAATGCGGTGAATGGCTTGATATACCTGCTGACTTTGGCAATCTAATTATTAATATTGGTGATATGTTACAGGAAGCTTCATCAGGATACTTCCCCTCAACGAGTCATAGAGTGGTGAACCCTACAGGTGAGAATGCTAAAAAATCACGAATTTCATTACCACTATTTTTACACCCAAGAGATGAAGTTGTATTATCAGAGAGGCATACTCAGGCAAGTTATTTATTAGAACGCTTAAAAGAATTAGGTGTTAAATAATAAGCTAATGAACCATTTGTTAAACAATATTTATATAAGACTGAAATTCCTAACTATTTCAGTCTTATTTATTTTAATACTCCCTCCTAGATTATCACTCTTTTAAAATAAAAAAATTTTCAGATATTTTTAATGATCACAACTATGATTAACG
>JAGSHH010000169.1 GCA_023954655.1 Colwelliaceae bacterium | reverse complement strand
GGGCTAATCTAAAGGCGAAAGGTCCGAAGATCCCCTCCTTTGGTCCGTAGACATTATGCGGTATTAGCAGTCGTTTCCAACTGTTGTCCCCCACCTAAAGGCATATTCCCAAGCATTACTCACCCGTCCGCCGCTCGACGCCGAAATAGCAAGCTATTTCTCGTTTCCGCTCGACTTGCATGTGTTAAGCCTGCCGCCAGCGTTCAATCTGAGCCATGATCAAACTCTTCAATTAAAAAATCGTTTGTGCTAGACAAGCTAGCTGCTCAATGAATTCTGTCGTGTTCTTACCTATCCGACTAAAGAAGGTAAAAACTACATAAAACGTATTAATTACCGAAGTAATTAGTACTTATTTTTTGTGTGACATTCATCATTAAACTGTTTTACGTCTTTCCTTATAAAAGGACCGACTTATGTAAAATCAATAGAATGTGAGTGCCCACACAAATTGCATGATAACTAATTGTTAAAGAACGATACTTTTTGAAAGTATCCACTAAACATCTCATTCGTGTTTAGCGTGTCGCTGTAGGCCTTGCCTCAAGCGAGATGCGCATTCTACGCACCTGAGATTTAATGTCAACATTTTATTTAAAGAATTTTCTGATTATTTCAAAAAAGTTTTCAAACATTATGTTCAAGGTTTCACTATCGAACTGGATAACTAAACCACTTAAAACTCGCTTCTTGGGTCTCCCTTAAGAAGTGGAGCGCATTTTAGGGAATTATCACAAACGATCAAGTCTTTTTTTCTCTTTTAGGTTTGTTTGATTAAAAATGAAGCAATATTGCTTTTTTAGCTTGAAATAGCGACTATAAACTTGAAAGTTAGAAATATAGCTCTAAGAAAATATGCACTTTTAATCATTACATAAATTACTTTGTTTTAATAAATCTGAGAATTATTAGAATAGTAGATTGATAATATTGAATAAAAATTACACTTATTGTTGCACAATAGTAAAAGCTGGGTAACATGTAATGGCAATTTTGTATTTTTAAAAATAATAATTAGGTAATCATTTATGAATTCTCCGAAACTTTTAAACGTTATTATCGCGTTAATTTTTGCCGTTGTAGCATATTTTATCGCTGATAAAGTTTTAAGCACATCCGCTTCTATTGCGATTTTCGTATTTATCGCTGCATTTATTTCTCCTTTATTTGGTGCTCAAAGTGGTGCTACAGAAGAAGACGATGGTGAAGTTAGTACACTTTATGTTGGTAATTTACCTTATAGAGCAAATGAAGGTGCAGTTAGAGCATTATTCTCAGAGTATGGCAATGTTCATTCTGTCCGTTTAATGAAAGACAAGCACACCGGAAAAAGACGTGGCTTTGGCTTTGTTGAAATGTCTGCCTCAGATGCAGATAACGCAGTTAATCAGTTAAATGATTCTGAATTCCAGCAACGTACTTTAAAAGTACGAGAAGCTAAAGAGAGACCAGAAAAATCTGACAACAATGATTAATCTTTTTTAATTTTATTGTTGTTATTAAAAAGCCGCTCAATTAAGCGGCTTTTTTTTTGGTTTATTTTAAATTAATACGTCAAACTTTTCTTTTGGTTACTGTCCATTTTTACTTTATAAAGTGCTTCGTTACATTATTTAGTTTTTGCATATTTTCATTGAATTTTTCCAGATGCGAAAACTCTGCAGAGAATACCTTGTCAAATATTTTAGAAAATTGCTTTTCTTGTTTTATTAAAAGTTCATCTGCTTGACTTTGTAATAATTGAAGTTGTTTAACAAAATCGAGTAATGGCCTTAACTCTTTATCTTGGCTTGGTGATTCTTTTTGATCTGAACTTGCTACTTGATTATAGGTTTGGCTGACTCTTGTCGTTTTACTTTGATATAATTCCATTGAAAATTCAGAAATTTGGTTACTATCAAAACCTAGATTAACTGCATGATTAAATGCCTTTTCTATATCTCCATTGAAAAAGTCTTTTTGTAATGTATTTACATCTTTAATTAAAGCAGCAATAGCTTTTTGTTCTTCATCGCTAATATCACCTTCAACCGTATAATTAAAATTACTAGCTCGATAAGATGAATATGATGATTCAAATTTTTCACCTTGTTCACCATTATTAAGATACTTTTCGCTTTGCATCGTTTGTTGTTTATCATTAAACGAAATACTCACTTTATCGCCCTCAAGCGTTGTGATCATCAAATCACTTGTTTTTAATGATGCAGCATAAAGCTCACTACTTATAGATGATACTGGATTGTTTTCGTTAGATATTTCTTCATTTTTATCTAGCAAAGTATCTTCAGTTGGAAAGTACGTTTGTTCTAAATCGTCTATTCCTTTAGCAATTAATGTTCGACTTTTCTCAATACCGTCTGTTAATTCATCATCAAGTACAGATAATTCTTCTAGTTCACCAAGTGCTTGTTCGAAACCAAGAGCCACACCGCTGCGTGCTTGGGTAAACATTTCATGTAATTCATCTTCAGAACTACCACTCTCTTTTGCTAAACCAATCCTTCCACTGATAAAATTCATGACATTTTCAGCAACTTTTTCAAAATCAAAAAGAGAATCGTTTTTTTCTTCTATCTCTTCAATCTCTTCTGAGGTAATTATTTCACGATGACTTGAAGAAAATTGTAAGGATATAGAGTGTTGAACAACCTTCATGCCTAATTGGCTATTTCCTGTAAGAGCCACACTGTCTAATATTTCTTGTCGATAGCCTTCTAGAGGATTTGCTCTAGACTGTTCTTGACTTTTAGGTACATGATTTCTCTGCGGCATTTTCGTCTCTGCTATATTATCTATTTTATTCATCACAATAATCTCAGAAAATAGGTGTGTTATGTTATCGGCCAAAAGAGAAAAAACTTAATGAAAGTTACTTACTTGCTATATTTATACTAGACAAAATTTTGCTGAACGCTAAACTCTGCGCTCTTTATTCGACAGTACTGTTAAAACAAACCTAAGGTAAATTCATGTTTAGTCATATAGATCCCGTCAATTACGATAGTCAGTTGCTTGAAAAGCAAGTGGATATGACAAATTTATTCAATGAATTTAACTTTCCAAAATTTGATATCTATACCTCTGAGCCTATTAATTATCGTCAAAGAGCTGAATTTAGACTATGGCATGAAGGTGATGATCTTTATTACATCATGTTTGATCAAGCGACTAAAAAGAAATTCAAAGTAGAGTATTTCCCCGTTGCTTGTACTTTAATTAATGAATTGATGTTAGCTCTGCTTGATAATATTCGTGATAAACAAGTATTACGCGAACGTTTATTCCAAGTTGACTTTTTAGCAACGCTTAGTGGTGAAGCGGTAATTAGTTTGCTTTATCATAAGCAACTCAATGAAGAATGGGAACAACAAGCACTTTGGCTAAAAGATCAATTAAGTAATATTTGTCCTGTAAATATTATTGGCAGAGCAAAAAAACAAAAAGTCATTATAGAAAATGATTTTGTTATTGAAAAATTAAGTGTTTCTGGTCAAGAACTTATTTATCAACAAGTAGAAAATAGCTTCACTCAACCTAATGCGCAAGTGAATGAGAAAATGCTAGCTTGGGCTCAAAACGCAACGAAGAATAAAGGGGGCGATCTTGTTGAACTATATTGTGGCAATGGAAATTTCAGCATTGCCCTCGCTAAGAACTTTAATCGAGTAATAGGCACTGAAATATCTAAAACTTCGGTTAAATCTGCACAAGTGAATATTGCGCTTAACAATATAGATAATATCGATATTGTTAGAATGTCGAGTGAAGAATTTAGCCAGGCTATGAATGGTGAAAGGAAATTCCGTCGCTTAGAAGGTTTTGATTTAACCAGTTATAACTATGACAGTGTGCTAGTGGATCCACCTAGAGCTGGCTTGGATCCTGATAGTGTAGAATTAGTTAGCCGCTTTAATCATGTTATTTATATTTCATGTAACCCTGAAACGCTAAAAGAAAATTTAAAGGTATTAGTGAAAACACACAAAATAGAAAAAATGGCCTTATTTGATCAATTTCCTTATACCCATCATATTGAGACAGGTGTGATATTAACTAAACGTGAAACGGTTTAAAAATAGTGTTACTGCTTATTTGTTTCAATACGCTGTGCTAATTCCATAGCGCCACGAGCAATAAATCGTAATTGCTGAATAGTTCGATAAGCTAATTGCTCACGATCTTTTTTGTCAGCATCTAATGCATCTGAACCGGCACTAAAAACAATTGTCACTGCAGCATTTGCTTGTATAGAAGCAACCTCGGCATCTAGTTTATTGGCTTGCTGTAAGTAATCACAAAGCTCTAAAGTAAAATAACTAATTTCTCGATTTACAGCAGCACGAAAAGCAGGAGAAGTTCCCGAGCGTTCACGTAATAATAACCTGAAGATATTGCCATTACTTTCAATAAATTCCATAAAAATTCGTACAGAAATTTGTATAACTGAGCCACCTTTTTCTATACGTTGCCTAGCTTGACGCATTAACTGACGAAGCGTTAGCCCGGCTTCATCAACTAAAGTAAGTCCTAATTCATCCATATCTGTAAAATGACGATAAAAAGATGTAGGAGCTAGACCGGCTTCTTTAGCAACTTCTCTTAAGCTCAAACTAGAAAAACTACGATCAGCACTTAATTGGCCTAATGCGGCATCAATTAATTGTCGACGTGTTTTCTCTTTTTGTTGTGCTCGAATACCGCTCATAACACTCGCCTGAAAGATTTTTTGATTGCGTATTATGATACTGAAATAAAAGAGCATTACTAGTTATTAAACTAAAACTAAAAGCCAATGATAGAAAATTTAGACGAATTAACACTTGACTCATCTGGTATGACAACTAAAATAGCGTACACGTGTACACTGAAATTTTTATTACTAAATTTACTCGGAAGTCTAATGAAAAAGCCTAAGCTCATCTGGTTGAATGTATCTGTTTTTGTCATCACCTTTTTATTTGCAGCGATTGCAGTCCCTTATCGTGCAATGACTCATGGATTTGATTCTGCAGAAATTATCATGGCAATCGTATGTTTCATCTATTGTGGCATGTCAATAACTGCGGGCTACCATCGTTTGTGGTCACATAAAACTTATCAAGCGCATTGGTCTCTTCGTATAATTTATGCATTAGGAGGCGCTTTTGCATTACAAAATAGTATTTTGCATTGGTCTTCAGATCATCGAGTGCATCATAAGCATGTAGATAATAATGATGTAGATCCTTACTCAGCTAAAATGGGATTTTGGTATTCGCATATTGGCTGGATGCTTCGAGAATACCAAGCACACCGTTATACAAATTATGAAAACGTTCGTGATTTGCAAAAAGACCCAATAGTTATGTGGCAGCACAAACATTATTTATTGCTAACACTTACACTTAATTTTGGGATTCCTCTGGTTTTTGGTATTTGGCATGGTGATATTATTAGTAGTTTGTTATTGGTCGGGTTTTTACGCTTAGTATTAAGTCACCATACTACTTTCTTTATCAATTCCCTTGCCCATATTTGGGGTAAACAAACATACACAGAAAAAAATACCGCTCGCGACAATGGTTTCTTGGCTTTTTTAACTTTTGGCGAGGGTTATCATAACTTTCATCATATTTTTGAGAATGATTACCGAAACGGTATTCGCTGGTGGCAATTTGACCCAACTAAGTGGTTAATTAAAGGTTGTCATTATTTAGGTCTTACGCATAAATTAAGGAAAAGCCCTGAAGATAAAATTGAAAAAGCACGCTTATCAATGGTATTAAAGCGAAATCAAAAAAAACTGAGTAATCACCCTGATGCTGAGCTGTTACTTGAACGATTGCAACTTGAATATGATGCATTAATTATCAAACTGAATGCCTTTTATGATGTTAAAAAAACTCTTATTGCTAACAAGCGTGACAAACTATTAGCTGATGTCGAAAAGTCTGAAGTTATGACTCAATATAAAGAATTAAAACAACGATTTATTGAGCAACAACAAAGTTGGCAGCTTTTTATTGAAAAACTGGCTTAAAAAACAATTTATTAGTTACCTAAATCTCAATTCCTGCTAAAATTTTTATATCTGTAGGAATTGAGGTTATCCCCTTGGCTAAGCAAACATCTTCAAAAAAAGAAAAGACAAAAAAACAATCATACGATTTTGACGCAATTATCATCGGAACGGGCCCTGGTGGTGAAGGCACTTCAATGGAGCTTTCAAAGAAAGATAAAAAAGTTGCTATAGTCGAACGATATAAAGATGTAGGTGGCGGTTGTACACATTGGGGAACGATTCCTTCGAAAGCTTTGCGTCAAAGTGTTAGCCGACTAATCGAATACAATTCAAATCCTCTATTTCGTCAGCATGAAAAAGCCAAACATTTAACATTCCCTGATATTTTAAAACATGCATCAGCAGTAATAAGAAAACAAGTTCAATTACGCAGCGGTTTTTACGACCGAAATCGAGTAGAGCATATTGTCGGTGAAGCTTCTTTTATAGATAAGAATACCTTACAGATTGTTAAAAATGATGGCTCTATTGAGCAAATCACAGCAGAACAAATAGTGATCGCAACTGGCTCTCATCCTTATCGACCTGACGACATTAACTTCAAACACTCTCGTGTGTATGATTCTGATACTATTTTATCACTTACACATGATCCTCGTTCTATCATTATTTATGGCGCAGGTGTTATCGGTAGTGAATATGCTTCGATATTTAGAGGCCTTGGCGTTAAAGTTGATTTAGTTAACACTCGTGATCGCTTACTTTCATTTTTAGATGACGAGATGTCTGATTCACTTAGCTATCATTTATGGAACAACGGTGTAGTCATAAGACATGGTGAACAAATAGAACGAGTTGAAGAAACAGACGAATCAGTAGTTGTGCATTTAGAATCGGGTAAAAAAATGCGTGCTGATTGTTTGTTATTTGCGAATGGTCGTACAGGCAACACGGCAGATTTAAATTTGAAAAATGCCGGATTAACAGCTGATGGTCGCGGACAACTAAAAGTTAATGATCAATACCAAACTGAAGTCGATAATATCTATGCAGTTGGTGATGTCATTGGTTATCCAAGTTTAGCAAGTGCTGCATATGATCAAGGTCGTTTAGCCGCTTCAGCAATGATTGATCATCAAAGTTCTGCAAAATTAATAGAAGACATACCAACTGGAATATATACCATTCCAGAAATTAGCTCTGTAGGAAAAACTGAGCAGGAGCTTACTGAAGCAAAAATTCCATATGAAGTTGGTCGCTCTCAGTTTAAACATCTTGCACGTGCACAAATTTCTAACAGTTTAGTTGGTTCATTGAAAATACTATTCCATCGAGAAACAAAAGAAATTTTAGGTATACATTGTTTTGGTGAAAATGCAGCAGAAATTATTCACATCGGCCAAGCTATTATGCAACAAAAAGATGGTGGCAATACTATCGAATACTTTGTTAATACGACCTTCAATTACCCGACAATGGCCGAGGCTTTTAGGGTTGCTGCTTTGAATGGTTTAAATCGTTTATTTTAACTTTCACTAACAG
>JAGSHH010000202.1 GCA_023954655.1 Colwelliaceae bacterium | reverse complement strand
TGGGCCGCTACTGATGGCGGTTTAAATAGATTCGACGGCTATCAATTTAAAGTATATTTACACAATGCAAAAATAAGCAACTCTCTTTCTAATGATAACATCAATACATTATTTGAAGATCAACATAAGCAATTATGGGTAGGCACAAATAATGGATTAAATTTATTTGATAAAAAGTCTGAGTCATTTACACATTACAAGCCAAATGCCAATAATAAAAACACTTTAAGCCATCAAAACGTAACAACTATCACACAAGATAAAACCGGTACTTACTGGGTAGGCACCGAAAATGGGTTAAATAGTTTTGACGGTAGTACATTTAAGCAATTCTTACCTAAATACAATATTAATAAATTATATGTACTCAGTAATAATCAGATTCTTGTTGGCACAGAAAAACAAGGCTTAATAACATTCGATTTAACTACGCATAAAATTCAACCTATTGCTCTGCAACAGGATCAAATAAGTGTTTATGACATCATAGAATATAAAAATGAATTATGGGTTGCTACAAATAAAGGCATTGCTCAATATTCCACTGCACTAAATAGCATTACTAGAAATCCATTATTAGAAGTGAATATCGGGGAACATGAAATAACTAGTCTGCTGTTCAATACAGACTCCTTATGGATTGGAACAAAATCTAATGGAGTATATCGTTATAAACCTAATTCTAATGAGGTAGAGGTTTTTAAAAATAATACAGCAGACTCTCACAGTATAGGCCACGATCATATTACTAAGATTATCGCCGATAGTAATAACAACGTTTGGATTGGCAACTATGTTTATGGCATTGATAAATACGACACTTCGGTTGAGCAATTTAACCATGTTAATCAGAAACATGGAACGACAAACACGTTAAGCCACAATGCAATCATCAATGTCTTGGACATCCCAGATGATAAACTATTAATCGCGACATTTGGCGGAGGGCTAAACGAGCTTAACCTTAAGTCAAAACAGTTTAAGCATTTTCAATATTCAGAGTCTGATATAAATAGCCTTCAAGCAACATTTATCGGAAAACTACTATATGATGAAAATTTAAATAGTGTGTGGTTAGGTACAGTCAATTATGGACTAAATTTATTTGATATAGAAACGCAATCATTTAAAGCATTTTTAAACGATCCAGACAATGAAAATAGTATAAGTCATAATGCTGTTTTAGACATACTTCAAACAGACACCAACACATTATGGGTGGGAACTTGGGGAGGAGGGCTGAATAAGTTTGACATCCCGAGTCAAACTTTTACTCGCTTCAAACACAACCCCGATGATCCTAATTCTATCCCTGACAATAATGTTTGGCGAATATTTAAAGATAATCAAGACGATTTATGGGTAGCAACCTCAAACAGCCTAATTAAGTTTGAACCAACCGATAACTCTCATGTTCAATACACCAAAACTTATCAAATATTAAGTGATATTTGGGTTTTGGATATATTTCAAGATAAACAAAGCAATTTATGGATATCATCTAGTACGGGTCTACACAAGTTTGACCCTGCGACCCAAAACCTACGAACATTTACTGTTGAAGACGGCCTGCCTCATGCATTGGTGTACGGTATCCTTGAAGACAACGATGGTTACTTTTGGATGAGTACAAACAACGGTATATCTAAGTTTGATCCAATTAACGAAACATTTAAAAATTATGATGAAAAAGATGGCGTTCAAGGGAAGGAATTTGCATCACTGTCATTTTATAAAAGCAAGTCAGGAGAATTCTATTTTGGTGGTACTAATGGCTACAATCACTTTTATCCAGAAAATATTAAAGATGATACAACACCGCCTAAAGTAGTTTTGACTGATTTTCGTGTCCATAATGAACATGTATCACTAACGCAAAACAAAACTGATAAAGATACATTCACTATTGATTCGGTGATTAATGAATTAGATGAATTAACTTTAACATTTCAGGAGAAACTTGTTTCTTTTGATTTTGCTGCCCTGCACTTCTCAGAACCAATGAATAACCAATATGCTTATATGCTACAAGGCTTTGATGATGATTGGATTTATACTGACGCAAAAAACCGTCGGGCCACTTACACCAATCTACCTGATGGTAATTACATTTTACGCATAAAAGCCAGTAATGGTGATGGTTATTGGAATGAACAAGGAAAATCATTAAAAATTAAAGTATTACCACCGTTATGGCAAACATGGTGGGCATATTCACTTTATCTTTTTGCTTTTGTAAGTTTCATTGGTTTTATTTTATATCGCCAAAATTATCAGCGTTTAAAAGAGCACGCAATAAATGTGCGTTTAACGCGTGCCGACAAATTAAAAGATGAATTCTTAGCCAATACTTCGCATGAATTACGAACGCCTCTCAACGGCATTATTGGTTTAGCTGAGTCACTCATTGACGGTGTTGCGGGTAACTTACCTGAAAATGCCAATAAAAACCTTGCAATGGTCGTAGCTAGTGGCAAGCGGTTATCTCATTTAGTGAATGACATTCTTGATTTTTCTAAGATGAAAAATCAAAATTTAAAATTGAATACCAGTGGTGTTGAACTTCATAGTTTAACGGATGTTGTCTTAACCGTTTCAACGCCATTAGTTGGTGACAAACCAATCACCTTAAAAAACAATGTTGTTAATACTCTCCCATTAGTTAACGCTGATGAAAATCGAGTTGAGCAAATATTATACAACCTAATTGGAAATGCGATTAAATTTACCGAAAAAGGTGAAGTAATAGTTGATGCGGAACAAAGTGGTAAGAGTATAAAAATATCAGTAACAGATACTGGCATAGGTATTCCATCTAATAAATTATCAGCTATTTTTAACTCATTTGAGCAGTTACAAGGTCATGATAAACGCCAACAAAGTGGTACAGGTTTAGGGTTAGCCGTAACTAAACAACTCGTTGAACTACATGAAGGAACTATTAAGGTAACCTCAACTGAAAATCAAGGTAGTTGTTTTAGTTTTACATTACCAATTAATGCAGACCAAATAATTGATGCTACGAATGTTATAAAGTCTTCAAATCAACAAAAGCTCAATCGTTTGCAGCATTTAGATAATGAAATTGAATATGTAAGTGTCAGTGAGGAGGAGTTAAGAGAAAATAAAGAAGATAATATTGAGTATCAGAACTTTCATATATTGGTCGTTGACGATGACCCGATAAATAGACAGGTATTACTTAATCATTTAAATATTATGGGTTATCAACTCACTGAAGCCTCTAGTGGTAAACAAGCTTTACAGTTAATTGAAGACGCCAATCAAAAACTGATTAACGATGAAAACACGGCTAAATCTCGACCTTTTGATTTGATTTTACTTGATGTCATGATGCCGCAAATGTCGGGATATGAAGTATGTAAAAATTTACGAAAATCATTTCTCATTAATGAACTCCCTGTCATATTTTTAACCGCCAAAAATCAAGCAATAGATTTAGTTGAAAGCTTTTCTGTTGGCGGTAACGATTACTTAAGTAAACCAATTTCAAAACATGAATTATTATCTCGTGTTGAGAACCACTTAAGCTTATTAGATATCAATCGAAATTTAGAGTTTCAAGTAGCAAACCGTACATCTGAACTTAAAAAAGCTACCCAAGCAAAGAGTGAGTTTTTGGCTAAAATGAGTCATGAAATTCGCACCCCTATGAATGCAATTATTGGTTTAAGCCATTTAACACTTAAAACTCAGCTTGATAGAAACCAAAAAGATTTGGTAGAGAAGACCCAAGATGCCTCACAAGCATTATTAGGTTTAATTAACGATATCCTCGACTTTTCTAAAATTGAAGCGGGTAAAATGTCGATTGAATCAATTGTAATGAATATTGAAGGTTTATTGAAAAAAACTGCCAATCTTTGTGCATTAAAAGCGCATAGTAAAGGCTTAGAGCTAATAGTTAAAACAGCACCTAATGTTCCAAAGCAAATAAAATCTGACCCAATAAGATTACAACAAATATTGGTTAATTTAGTCACCAATGCCATTAAATTTACGGATAATGGTCATGTATTAATTGAAGTAAAATTAAATGATCAAGACAATAATAAAATTGAATTTAATGTTGTTGATACTGGTATAGGGTTAAGTGACGAATCAATTGATCATTTATTCCAATCATTCAGTCAAGCGGATAGCACCATTACTCGAAAATTTGGAGGAACGGGTTTAGGACTTTCTATATGTAAACAATTAACTGATTTAATGCATGGCGAGATTTGGGTTAATAGTGAATTAGGTAAAGGTAGCACTTTTAGCTTTACCGTAGCATTTGATGAAGTAGAGCAAAGTGAGCTAATTAAAGCTAATAGTGTAATGATTGAAGGTATTAATGTTTTAGTTGTTGATGATAATGCACTTTGTTTAAGTGTTATTGTAGATTTACTCGAGCAATTAGGTTGTAAAATTTCTACTGCAGAAAATGCGCTAACTGCTCTTGAACTTATTGATAATGCATTGCTTATTGAACAACCTTTTGACTTGGTTATTACCGACTGGCGAATGCCTAAAATGGATGGCATAGAACTCGCTCATGCAATAAACCAAAATGTGCAAGAACAAAACTTACCTGCAGTATTAATGGTAACCGCTTTTGATAAAAGTGACGCTATCTCGCTTTCACAATCAGCTGGCATTGATGGTTACTTAGAAAAACCTGTAGATGCATCATTATTATTAGATGCAATGATGGACGCATTAAAGCTTGATAGTTCAAGTAGAGATTATCACAGTGCTCATAAAGGGTTATTAGACTTATCTAATACAAATATATTATTGGTTGAAGATAATGCTCTTAACCAACAGGTTGTATTAGGATTTTTAGAAGAAACGCATGCAAATATTGACGTAGCTGAAAATGGTAAAATTGCTTTAAATAAATTAACGGATAAAACTTACGATTTAGTCTTTATGGATTTACAAATGCCAGAAATGGACGGCATTACAGCGACTAGAGAAATTCGTAAACAGGATAAATTTAAGAGCCTGCCTATTATTGCGATGACCGCCCATGCTATGCAAGACGAGCTGCAAAAATGTTTAGACGTCGGCATGAATGATTATTTCACAAAACCTATAGATCCTAATGCACTGCTTATATTATTGTCAAAATGGTTAACTAAAGAATCGTCAAAACAATCAAATGTTAAAACCCTTGAAAAAGTAGTAAAAACTGCCGGTCATCATGATGATACTTTTGAAAGTACATTTTTGTCTGAATTAGCCAAGCTCCCTATTTTAGATGTTCAAGGAGCAATTAAGGCAATGGGAGGGCGAGAGCATATTTATCAACAATTGGTTATCGACTTTACTAAAACCTATGCAGATACTGTTGATAGCTTAAGAGAAATTTATCATGAACAAAAATTTGAAGAAGCATTTCGAATTGCTCACTCATTAAAGTCTAATGCAAATTATATCGGCGCGTTCACATTAACCAAAAGAGCAACAGAACTAGAGTCAAAATTAAAAAACCAGCCTGAATCAGCTGACTTAATTATGGCTTCAACTTGCATAGAGTTAAATAACGTTTTAATAGATTTAGCTACGGTCACAGATAAAGACTATGTAGCAGTAGATAATAAAAATGACGAACTAGAAAGCAATCCAATAACTAATATTGAGTATTACTCTGATCAATTAACTATCTTATTAAATTCCATGACTAATTTAGTCAAACAAGAAAATGCCGAAGCTGAAGACTTATTACCAAGGTTATTAAAACTCACCAAAGA
>JAGSHH010000018.1 GCA_023954655.1 Colwelliaceae bacterium | reverse complement strand
GTTATGCCGGTTTAGGTGTTGAGTTAAAATATTTAATTGCAGCATCATTTATGGCAGCACCAGGTGGGTTATTAATGGCTAAAATCATTATTCCTGAAACTGAATTTGACAAAGTTAATAACAAAGAAGTTGAGGCAATCGAAGAAGAAGATAAACCCGTCAATGTTATTGACGCTGCAGCCTCTGGCGCGGCCTCTGGCTTAAAACTCGCTGTTAATGTTGGAGCAATGTTACTTGCCTTTATTGCGCTAATCGCCCTGCTAAATACACTTGTATCAGGTGTCACAGGAATGTTAGGTTTTGAAGGTATCACTATCGAGTGGCTTTTAGGTTATTTATTTGCTCCTTTTGCTTTTTTAATTGGTGTACCTTGGGATGAAATGCTACAAGCAGGAAGTTTTATTGGTCAAAAAGTTGTTGTGAATGAGTTTTTTGCCTACGTCAATTTTGTCGAAATTAAAGATACTCTCAGTCCAGTGACACAAGCGATAATTACATTTGCTTTATGCGGATTTGCTAATTTATCTTCTATTGCTATTTTATTAGGAGGCATCGGTTCAATGGCTCCAAATCGTCGTCCTGACATTGCAAAGTTAGGTATGAAAGCAATGGTCGCAGCAACTTTAGCCAATTTAATGAGTGCCGCAATTGCTGGCGTATTCATCAGTTTATAAAGAGAATTCATTATGACTCAACAATTAGATATCGCAAAACTCGCGCTTTCTTTAATGGACCTAACCAGTTTAACGAATGAAGAAAGCGAACAAGATATCATTGCGCTTTGTCAACAAGCTCAATCAGTTGCAGGTAATACTGCTGCTATTTGTATTTATCCTCGTTATATTCCTATTGCAAAAGAACAACTTGCAAAACAAAATAACGCTACAATTAAAATCGCGACCGTAACCAACTTCCCACACGGTAATACTGATATTAATCAAGCAGTAAAAGAAACCGCAGAAGCAGTTGCTTTGGGTGCTGACGAAGTCGATGTAGTTTTTCCTTATCAAGCTTTAATAAAAGGCGATGAACAAATTGGTTTTGACCTAGTTCATGCTTGTAAACGCGCTTGTGGAAACAGTATTTTATTAAAAGTGATCATTGAGTCTGGTGAACTAAAAACAGACGAGTTAATCACTAAAGCCAGTGAAATTTCTATCAACGCCGGTGCTGATTTCATCAAAACATCTACAGGAAAAGTACCAGTAAATGCAACTTTATCAGCCGCAAACATTATGCTCAATGTGATTAAAAACCTTAATCCAAATGTAGGTTTTAAGGCTGCTGGTGGTGTTAAGAATGTTGAGGATGCAGAAAAATACTTATCACTTGTTATGGATACATTAGGTGCTTCATGGCTGAGCGAAACCCATTTCAGATTCGGTGCAAGTGGTTTATTAAGTAATTTATTAATGACCATTAATAATGATGATTCAGCTCAGAAAAATTCATCTCAAGCTGAATCAGGTTACTAATACTTTTCAATATACCTATATTTAATTAAAAAATAATAATATGGCACAACTATACTTCTATTACTCAACAATGAATGCGGGGAAATCCACGCATTTATTACAATCTTCATATAACTATCGTGAACGCGGATTAAATACCGTTTTATATACCGCATTAATTGATGATAGATTTGATCAAGGTAAAGTGTCTTCTCGATTAGGGATAAGTGCCGATGCAAAGTTGTTCGATCAAAAAACAGATATTTTAAATGAAGTAACAACCTGCTCACAGCAAAATAAAATTGATTGTGTACTGGTAGACGAAGCACAGTTTTTATCATCAGAACAAGTTAAACAACTCACCGACATTGTTGATCATTTAAAAATACCTGTTTTAGCCTACGGTATTCGAACTGACTTTCTTGGCCAGACATTTAGTGGTAGTGCCTCTCTCCTCGCATGGGCAGATAAATTAATAGAGCTTAAAACAATTTGTCATTGCGGAAAAAAAGCAAATTTTGTTGTTCGACGTGATCAAGATGGTAATGCCGTTACTGGAGGTCAACAAATTGAAGTTGGCGGTAATGAGCGATATGAATCTTTATGCCGAACTCATTTTAAAGCACTTGTTTGGTAACAGTTAATAAAAATTGTTCTACACTTATTAATATATTAACTATATAGGAAATTTCATGTCTGTTTTTGCTAGTAATCATCCACTTGTAAAACATAAAGTGAGCTTATTACGTGACGCACAAATATCAGTAAAATCATTTAGAGAATTAACCAGAGAAATCGCGTCCTTATTAACAATGGAAGCAACAACTCAACTATCAGTAGAAAATAAACCACTAACTTGTTGGTCTGGTATGATATCAGCACCTGTGTTATCTGATAAACAACCCACATTAGTACCTATTTTACGAGCCGGTTTGGGCATGTTAGACGGTGCCTTATCCATTTTACCTTGTGCAAAAATTAGTGTTGTTGGTCTAAAGCGTGATGAAGAGACACTTCAGCCCATCAGTTATTATCAAAATATTGTGAGTGATGTAAATGAAAGACAAGCGATAATAATTGATCCAATGTTGGCCACTGGAGGTACAGCATTAGCAACTATCGATTTATTAAAATCATCGGGTTGTACAAATATTACTGCAATATTTCTCGTTGCAGCACCTGAAGGAATTGCGGTATTACAAGATTCACATCCTGAAGTAGATTTATTTATTGGTGCTATTGATGAAAAACTTAATGAACAAGGTTATATTTTGCCCGGGTTAGGCGACGCAGGAGATAAAATTTTTGGAACATTATAAAGGACTTAAAAGTTTAAAAATTAGCATGAAAGTAATCTTGGCAATGTATTCATTGATGCTAAGTAATCTCATATGTGCTCAAGAAAAGGCTTTTACTCCTGAGATAACTTTTTATACAGAAATTTATCCACCTGCTAATTATGTTGAACAAGAAAAATTAGTTGGCATTACAATAGATACACTTAAAACAATTTGGAATGAATTGGATCAGCCAGAGCAATATATTCATATTGTCCCTTGGGCAAGAGGTTACAGATATTCTTTAGAACAGCAGAACAGTGCATTATTTACTATGTCTAGAACACCTGCGCGTGAGAACCTCTTCAAATGGGTAGGTCCAATTTTTAATTCTACTCACGTCCTTATTGCGAAAAAGTCAAAGCACTTAAAATTTACCAATTTAAGTGAAATTTTTAACTATAAAATTGCTACGGTACGCAGTGATATTTCAGAAATATCATTAAATCAAGTAGGGTTTCCTGAGCATAATTTGGCAAGAGTTTCTGAGTTAAGCCTTGCCTATAAAATGATGGAGTCAGATCGTGTTGATATGATTGTAGTGACTATTCATGGATTTGAGCATTTAGCAAAACAGTTAAAATTTAATACGTCACTATATGAACGAGTTTGGGAGGTTAATAAATACGGTAACTATATCGCATTTAATAAACAAACTTCAGACAGTATAATATCTAAGTATCAGAAGGCACTTAAAAATATTTCGCAACAACACTTATTAATTAAAAAGAAATATGATTTATCTCCCCTCGAATATTAACTTCCTTTATTAATTTCAACTCAAGATCTAGTAGGGTTTCCATACTATTTAAACAATTAGAGTATCTGCACTTATAATGTGCATTAGCACTTTATAAGTGCGCACAATAACGGACACCACAACAAAAACAAACGCTAAACATCTGATAAATAGACATTTAAATAAAAACCCTTCACTGGCATCCAGTTTGCAATATCTCAATCAATTAAGTTTTAACATTATTTGGGAGAATATTATGAGTGGACAAGCAGGATTTAAACTCTGGTCATTCACAGGAAAAATTAAAATTTTACACCTTAGTTGGATGGCATTTTTTATTACCTTTGTTGTTTGGTTTAACCATGCACCATTATTAGCAGTAATAGGCGATAGCTTAGGTTTATCTAAGAGTGAAATTAAAACTTTATTAATACTAAATGTCGCTTTAACAATTCCGGCGCGTGTTTTAATCGGTATGTTAACCGATAAATATGGGCCAAGGCTTACATACGCATTTGTATTATTTTTCTGTAGTATTCCTTGTTTTATGTTTGCTATTGCAGATAGCTTTGAACAAGCTGCTATTGCCCGATTTTTACTTGGCTTCATCGGTGCTGGTTTTGTAATCGGTATTCGTATGGTTAGCGAATGGTTTCCAGCAAATGAATTAGGTACAGCAGAAGGTATCTATGGTGGTTGGGGGAATTTTGGCTCTGCTGCAGCTGCTATGTCTTTACCAGCAATTGCTTTGTTATTTGGTGGAGAAGACGGTTGGAGATACGCCGTTGGTTTATCGGGTTTATTGAGTTTAATCTTTAGTTTTATTTGGTACTTCAATGTTACTGATACACCA
Organism: Colwelliaceae bacterium; assembly: GCA_023954655.1. Taxonomy (GTDB): domain Bacteria; phylum Pseudomonadota; class Gammaproteobacteria; order Enterobacterales; family Alteromonadaceae; genus Thalassotalea_H. The sequence continues at coordinate 21,466 of JAGSHH010000018.1, read as the reverse complement.
AAAGGCTCTACTTATTTTAAACCAAAACAAACTGGTGCAATGGAAGTTACGAGTGTTGGTGATTTTTGGTTATTACTTGTCATGAAACTTCCTATGTATGGTGCCCTTTCATTATTAACATGGAAACTTTCTCCAAATGGTGTTGGTTTACTGACTGATTTTACAGCAGCTGTTGCTTATTTATCGCTTGTTGCTCTATTTATTTTCGAAGTAAAACAAACCTATAAAGTAAATGGTCATTTATTTACTAAGCCTGTTGATGAAATACATCGCTATAAATTCAAACAAGTTGCTGTATTAAATATATTGTACTTTGCGACATTTGGTTCAGAGCTTGCCGTTGTATCAATGTTACCGCTATTCTTTGCAGATGTGTTTAGCTTAGATATGGTTTATGCTGGTTTACTTGCTTCCCTTTATGCATTTATGAATCTTATGTCTCGACCTGGTGGCGGTTGGATCAGTGATAAATTTGGACGTAAGAAAACTTTATTAATTTTAACTGCTGGATTAGCTGTAGGTTACTTAGCAATGTCAGCGATTGATAGCTCTTGGCCTCTTGCTTTAGCTGTTGCAACAGCAATGGCATGTTCATTCTTCGTACAAGCGGGTGAAGGTGCAGTATTTGCAGCAGTACCATTGATTAAACGTCGATTAACCGGTCAAATTGCTGGAATGACAGGCGCCTATGGTAATGTTGGAGCCGTCGTTTACTTAACAGTGTTATCAATGGTTGATTACTCAACATTTTTCCTAGTAATAGCAGCTACAGCAGTAGTTGGATTTATTACCCTCTTGTTTATGGAAGAGCCTCAAGGCACTATTACCGAAGTAAGAGAAGATGGTTCAATTGAATTAATTAATGTTTCTTAGAAACACTTTACTCACATGATAATTAACTAATAATTAAAATGACAACTGACAATAATCACAATCAATCACAAAACATAGCTGCAGTTTTGCAGTTATGTTTTGGTGGTTTTTCTCATCAAGGTTTAAAAGAAGAGAACCAAGATGCCTTTGCGGTTTATTGTCCAAATAATGCAGAACTAAGTACTAAAGGCGCCATAGCAGCTCTTGCTGATGGCGTTAGTAGTGCAAGTTTTGCAGCGCAAGCCGCACAATTAGCTGTCACTCAATTTACACAAGAATACTATTCAACGTCTGATACTTGGTCGACAGAAAAGTCAGCATCAAAAGTACTCACTAGTTTAAATCAATGGCTGTACTCCCAAGCAGACTCTATCCACAATCAAAAATCTCAGAGTCAATCACAACAATGGCTCACTACTTTTTCAACATTAATCTTAAAATCAACAACGGGTTATATTTTCCATGTCGGTGATTCACGGATCAGTAGGTATAGAGAAAAAGAGTTTGAAAGCATCACACGCGATCATAATAGAAAACAAGGTAGTGAACATGTTGTCTTAACTCGTGCATTAGGTGCAGATCCACGTTTAAAAGTAGACTTTCACAAAGTTGATATTCAAAAAGGTGATATATTTTTACTGACTTGTGATGGTGTTCATGACTTTTTATCAAAAAAAGAATTTCAAGAACAACTTCAAAAGCTCCCTATTCTACCTTCAGAGAAAGACTTAGAAGCTGCCAGTAAACAATTAACAAATGTAGCAATTGCAAACGGGAGCCATGATAATGTTAGCTGTTTACTCGTTTTCATCCGTAATACTCCAAAAAGAAAGTTAGTAGAAATTGAGCGTGACATTTTAACCAAAGCTATTCCCCCTGCACTAAGTGTTGGTATGAAGCTCGATAATTATAAAGTGTGCAAAGTAATTCACGCCAGTATTCGCTCGCATTTATACCTCGTAGAAGATGAATTAAATCAAACAAAATCAGTATTAAAAGTGCCCTCTCAAAACTTTGCCGATGATACGGTTTATTTACAAGGTTTTTTAAGAGAGGCTTGGGTCGGAGAACGTGTTAACCATAACAATATAATGAAAGTAAAGACGGACAATAATAATAGCCGTTTCCTTTACCATGTTTGTGAATACATTGAAGGACAAACACTTTCAGCTTGGATTCATGATAACCCTAAACCTAATATAGAGCAGGTTCGAAATATCATTAGCCAAGTAATATCGGCACTTAGAACTTTTCAACGACTCGAATTAGTTCATCGAGATTTAAAACCTGACAATATTATGATTGATAATTTTGGCCAAATAAAACTGATTGATTATGGTACTGTCTTAGTCGCCTCTCTTGATGAAGATGCAAATACTATTGAAGAAACAGTCCCTCAGGGTAGTCTAAATTATATAGCGCCTGAAACTTTACTATCAATGAAATCAGATAATATGAGTGATTTATTTTCACTCGGCGTAATTTGTTATGAAATGCTCACTGGAGAATTACCATTTAAGCCAATGCAGCGAGCTGAAGTTACACAAAAAAGCTATGATGACTGGCAATATAGAAGCATTAAACAATTTCGCCAAGAATTACCATTTTGGTTAGACCTAAGTCTTCAGCAATGTACACAACCAGATCCTAAAATTAGGTACCAAGCATTTTCAGAGTTTCAAGCTGATTTAACCAAACCTAATTTAACAGCAATCGATGAATATAAAAAACAACCTATCTTACAACGTGACCCTGTTAAGTTTTGGCAAGGTATGTCATTTATTCTATTCATACTATTAGTTATTTCATTAACCAATTAACTTCACTGATAGTTTGGCAATTATTAAATTCGCACCATCTTAGAGCAATAGCACTTTTCTAGTTCAACCAACTCTGCACCTATAATTGTAAAACACTGATTATATAGTGTTTTTTATGTGGATCGATTTTTGCAATTTAAGTTTAAACGCACTATTTATAATAAATAAACTGGAATACGCTATGTTGTTTGGGCGAAAAAATAGAAAACCTATCTCTATTCCTACCAAAAAAGTTAAAGAGTGGAAATATACCACTTGTAATTATTGTTCTACTGGCTGTTCAATAGAAATTGGCCTTGATGAAAATAAAAAAATTGTCACCTCTCGAGGCCATGCTGGAGCCGATGTTAACCGTGGTAAACTTTGCATTAAAGGATTATTAGAACATGAATTGTTTGAAAGTCCTGGTCGTGGTACAACACCATTAATTAGAAATAAACACTTTGAAAAATTTGAGAAAACATCATGGGACAACGCCTTAGATACAACCGCAGACCAAATAAAAAAGATACAAGACAAATACGGACGCGACGCATTCGCCATTATCTCAACAGGACAACTACTGACTGAAGAATTTTATACGTTAGGAAAATTAGCCAGAGGTTGTATCGGTACCAATAACTACGACGGTAATACCACCTTATGTATGGCATCTGCTGTAAGTGGCTATAAACGTAGTTTTGGCTCTGACGGCCCCCCTGGTTGTTATGATGATTTTGAGCATACTCATTGCTTCATGGCATTTGGTTCTAACCTACCAGAACAACACCCTATAATTTATTGGCGTTTAAAAGAAGCGCTAGAAAAACGTAAATTCCCATTAATTGTAGTAGATCCACGCGTGACAATGTTGGCACAATTTGCTGATATTCATTTACCTATTACCCCAGGCACTGATTGCGTTTTAATAAATGCCATGATGCATGTAATCATCAATGAAGAACTGCAAGATCAAGCTTATATCGATGCACATACACAAGGTTTCGAAGAAGTAAAAGCCCTAGTACAAGATTATGATCCAAAATCAGCACAGCATGTATGTGGTATTGATGAAGATAAAATACGCACTGTAGCAAGGCTATATGCCAAAGCACCTGCAGCTATGAGCATCTGGACAATGGGTATTAACCAGTCCACACATGGTTCTGACGGTGTAGCTAACATTAATAACTTAAATTTGATCACCGGTAATATCGGTAAACCTGGCGGAACAAGCTTATCCATCACAGGTCAATGTAATGCAATGGGCACACGTGAGTGGTCATCTTGTTCTGGATTACCCGGTTACCGATATTTAGAAAATGAAAATGATCGCAAAGAAATAGCCGATTACTGGGGTATAGATCCTGAGTTTTTCCCTAAAAAACGTGGTTTAGCTGAAACCGATATTTTCCCAGCTATTGAAACAGGTGAAATTAAGGGCTTGTGGATAGTAGCTACAAACCCTATGACCTCAATGCCAGATACGAGCCGAATTAGGAAAGCACTAGAAAAACTCGACTTTTTAGTAGTGCAGGATGTATATGAAGATGTTGAAATGAATCAATACTCTCATGTGTATTTTCCTGCTGCAGTGTGGGCAGAAAAACAAGGATGTCATACAAATACAGAAAGACGTGTCAATTTAATTGATAACGCACTTGACCCTTATGCTGATTCAAAGCCTGACTTTTGGATATTTAACCAAATGGCAAAACGTTTTGAAAATGGTGAGAAAATTAACTTTCCTGATGAACCTGAGCAAGCGTTCAATGAGATGAAACATCTTTCTAAAGGAACTAATGCTTATGGTAATGAAAGAACATTAGATATTTCCGGCATTAGTTATGAAAAAATAATAAAAGCTCGTGGCATACAATGGCCTTATAAAGAAGCGGTTGAAGGCGAACAAGAAACCTTAAAAGGTGAGCCTCGTTTATATACTGATGGTAAATTTCAAACAAAATCAGGTAAAGCTAATTTATTACCGATCAAATTTTTCAATAACAATGAACAACCTTGTAAAGACTACCCTTTCTGGTTAAACAGTGGACGTGTTGTTGAACATTTTCATACCCGAACACGTACAGGAAAAATTGGTAATTGTAATAAATTCAGTCCAACTCCTTATATGGAAATGAATCCTGATGCGGCAATTGAATTAGGAATAGAGCATCAAAGTTACGTTCGTTTAACATCTCGCCGTGGTGATGCCGTTGTAATGGTGCAGCTGACACAACGTGTACCACGTAATATGGTATTTATTCCCTTTCACTTTCATGATTGTGTTAACCGATTAACCCTTGGTTTATTAGATCCTCATTCAAGACAACCCGCTTTTAAACAAGGCTCTGTCAGAATTGATAAGGTCGATCAAAAAGAAGCAGCACAATTAAACGTTGAACGTCGCGCGTTTTAGAACAGAATTTAATTAGTAAGCTACAACAGAAAAGCTTATAAGGCATTAAAATGAATAATGTAACGATTAACAAAGAAATTGAGAAAAAATCACAATCTGATTTAGGTGTCGAAAGCTTTAATCCTGCAACTATGTCAGTTGCCTCTCCAGAACAGGAAGGACGCTCCAATCATTGGGAAGTTAGAACACAAGAACAAGATTATGCGTTTTTACCAAAGCACGAAGACAAAAGTGAAATAAAAGAAAAAAATAGATACGGACAATTAATTGATTGTGTTGATTTATCAGGGCTACCAAAAGAACGTTCAATGTTTATCAATGAAAATCCAGAGGTAGGTACAAATCCTAACAGGAATAAACAGCATGGTTTTTTCTTTACTGCTGACAACTGTATTGGTTGTCATGCATGTGAAGCTGCTTGTTCTGAAAAAAATGAAAACCCCGCTCATTTAGCTTTTCGCTCGGTGGGATATGTAGAAGGTGGTTCTTACCCTGATTACAAACGCATGAATATTTCCATGGCATGTAACCATTGTGATGATCCGGTTTGTTTAAAAGGTTGTCCAACAAAAGCTTATACCAAACATGCTGAATACGGTGCGGTATTACAAGATCCTGAAACGTGTTTCGGTTGTGGTTATTGTACTTGGGTTTGTCCTTATAATGCCCCTCAACTTGACCCTGTTAAAGGCCAAGTTTCTAAATGTAATATGTGTGTTGATCGTTTAGAAGTAGGCTTAAAGCCTGCATGTGTATCAGCTTGTGTAGGTAATGCGCTTGACTTTGGTGTCATAGAAAATACCCCTGAAAATCGAGAACAATGTAAAACAAGTATCCCTGGTTTCCCGGATCCAAGTATTACTCACCCTAATATTCGTTTCCAGCAAACAAAAACATTACCAGATGAAATGAATCGTACAGATTCTATGCCGGTTAAATATCACAAAGATAAAGAAGGAAATTACAAACCGGTTATAGATCAAAAAGCAGGAAAAGCTAAACATTGGAATTTTGGAAAACTAAATAGCAGAGAAAACCCATTAGTACTCTTCACGCTTTTTGCTCAAGCCGCATTTGGTACTTTCTTAATACCATTTTTAGCTTCATTATTTGGTATAGATGCATTTGTTCAATTTGTAGCAAGTGATATATTTTTACCGTTAACCGTTGCTTCATTAGTGATGACAGCCTTTGCTTTACTAATGAGTGTTACCCATCTAGGAAAACCAATGCGGTTTTACCGAGGATTTAACAATCTAAGATATTCACCAATGGCTAGAGAAGGTTTCGGCTTAGCACTTTTCTCTGCTGGTTGTGGTATTACAGCCCTATTTACATTACCTATGAATGAATGGGTAAATGGTTTAGTTATTGAAATTTTTGCATTAAACCTAAAAGATATATCTGCAGGGATGCCATTAGTTAATCTACAAATGGCTGCTGGAATCTTTACTATTTTAGCAGGATCTTGTGGCTTATATTACATGAACAAATGTTATCAAATAAAAGCACGTCCATTTTGGCATCATATTCAAACAGCCACTTCATTTTTAGGAAATAGTTTATCACTCGGTTCTTTTGTTAGTGGAACGATTGTATTAGCAACATTGATCAATACCGATAGCTCTGCTGAAATAATTAACCAAGCTATAATCGTATTTTCAAGCATGTTTACAATTGGGCTATTGTTAGAAGGTTTAGGGTTAATTAAACATAATAAAGACTTAAACAAGAGTGACAATGAAGGTGGTGCTGCTCACTACATACAATGCACAACCTTCGGTAAAACTTATATGTTTAGAAATATATTATTAACAATGAACATTATAGCCGCATTAGGATTACTCACAGCCAACCTAGTAACAACTGTTGATCTCAACTCATTACTTGTTATTTGGGGGGTATTAGCGTTAATTAGCTGTATTACCGCTACAATTGGTAGAGCCCTTTTCTATATTCTTGTTATTCCTACAACAATGCCTGGTGCATTTTTCTGGAAAAATAAAGGATTTGAACAGCATGCAAGAGATATAGGTTTAGCCGACAATCCTGCAACCGGTGTTGCTCCTCTTTGTCATTAACACTGTTTACAGCAGTTTTGTTCATAAATAATTAATATGGATTTATGAGTAACTCTGCTGTTTAAGTTTAAGAAGAATATTAAATGTTAAAAAATCTTGAAGATTCAATAAATAAAACCTGCTTAATTGGTCTAACGTATTTCAGTGTTAAAGGTGAACAACTTAAGCAAACTTTATTAGCTGGTACAGTGATATCTGTAGATAAAGAAATGGGTATAACAATAGCTCTTTTAATTGCTGATTCTCAGACAAATAAACCAGAGAAAGCACCAGAGTTTATCTTACCTTCAAATTTATCATGCTGGTTTAACGCTCCAAAAGGTGATTACCATACCAGTCATAACAATGTAAAAATCACTGATCCTAATTTTTTAGTAACTTGGGACATCTATCAAACAACGAGTAAAGATAGCGATAATAATAAAGAAGAATCTAAAGATGGTGAGCAACAATGGTGGGAATGGCATCCAAGAACCGCAGATCCAACAGTTAATAAACAAAATTAAATGCCTATTTTATGTCTGGTATCTTTTGTAAAAATTTTACGGATGTGCTCTCTATAATATATACCACCGATTATTGAGTGATTAATCATTGGTTGAAATATATAAATAGTAACGACTACTAGCCACTATTGCTCTGTGAAATACATAATTCGTACTATTTAATACGCTCTAAACGTAATGTTGAAAAATCTTCATTACCTGCACTAATGTAAGACTCTTTTCTGAGAATTGAATTTATATTATCAGAAAATTCAAAACCTAATGAATGCTGATGAGAATTAGCTTTATCAACCAAATTAGTGGCGTCAAAAAAATTAAAGCGCAAATCATTCATTGTAGAACTTCCTACCAACTTTAATCTCGGTTGATTTCCTTGAGGACAATAATGTGTAGCCATTAAGTTCTCATTATCTAAATGGTACAAGGTAAATGAATGTTTTTTACCATTTCGCAACCAAGTTTCCACCAATACAGAGCTATTAGCAATAAGTTCAAAAGATATTGAAAAGTTCGGACTCTTTCCCCCTTCTTTCTTCCAGACACCAACTAATGATTTCATTTCATCAAATGCTTCGTTTACATTAAGTCGAGTGTTTGCACTTGCTTCAGTTTGTATTAATAACAAAAATATTAATGAGAAAATTATGCTTGTTGATTTCATCTAAACTCCATCTTGTGATTATGCCTCGCTAAGAAGCTGTATATTGTTTGCTAAAAGTCTTTTATAGGTGGCTGATAAGGTTTGGCTAAACTATGTAACTAAGCCAAGTTTTAGCAGCCTCGTAATTTATTAGCTCAATAGTGGTTTTACACATGTTGATCAATGAGGATTGAATTGCCATCAGGATCTTTAATTGAAAAGCTTGATGGACCACTTTCACCTGAAATGGATTCTTGAGTTATATTTACACCTTGAGATTTATACTCTTTTAGTAGCTCTCTTACATCAGAAAACGACTCCAGTGTGTTACAACTTTTGTCCCACCCAGGATTGAAAGTCATAATATTTCCTTCAAACATCCCTTGGAATAAGCCAATAGTGTGATCTCCGTTTCGAACTATTAACCAGTTTTGGGATTGATCTCCACCAATAACTTCAAAACCTAATTTTTTATAGAACACTTTTGATTCTTCAATATTCTTAACCGCTAAACTTACTGAAAATGCACCTAATTCCATTTTATACTCCAAAACGATAATACCCACCTAAGGGACTAATAATTGTTGGCTATATTTGTATAACAGAGCGAAATTGAGCCAAAGTTTCAATCCCGCTTTTAATTAGCCCGTTAGCTGTACCTTTAACCAAAAGACTCAACTATATTTACAACTTGAGCTATAAGAATCAACACGCCACATATAATCAGAGCTGTTCCTGTGGATGTTTCATTACTAGAAGCCGAAATTCCACTTGAGCTTTTATTTTCTCTCAATAACTTACCTTTAATTATCAGGCCAATTGATATGATAATGACCAAACCATTAATTATTAATGAAGACATAGACTCAGGTGACACAATATTTCCTCAATTTCATACAACGCCTTTTAGCTTCATAAACGAATTGTAAATGCGATTATGTATACTTAGATTCTAATAATTCACGAAGTGCTTTTGGCAAAAAGCTTCTTGCTTTTGATGTTAATACTTTTTCATTTTTTTGCCAAAGAACTCCTAAGTAAATAACGAACAAACCAAGCAATGTTAAAGTTATAGGGAATAACCAGCTATCTTTGAATATATCAGAGGCTAAATGACCTATATAACCAGAACAACCTATTGCACCAAATATAACAAAGACCCTTCTGACAATTAAAACTCCAGTAAAAATCATAAATAGATTAATAGTAAAATAGATAAACTTAGATAATTCACTATCAGAGTGCTGGAGAGACATTCCTCCCCAAAAAGCAATTACGCCAAAGAGATATATCCAAAAAGAATAATCAGCTTTATTGTGAGACCTAATATCAACCCAAAAAGCCAAAGCGATCATGAGTAATCCAGAGTACATAGAAACTATTTTTCTAAGCTCCCAACTATAATCGCCACCATTAATCATAACGGCAACATCCATAGTTAAATACCAAAGAGTTACTGCAATAGGCATAATTAAGAACGGATATTTATATTTCCAAGCAATGATAACTCCTACCGCTAGCGTACTTAATTCCATGTAAAGCCAATGCCATTTGATATATCGATGGTATTCACGGTAAACACTGTCATCTGGCCAAACGCCTAAAGCATGTTGTAGTCCATAAACTGCTAATGGTGTTAATGCTATAACAAAGGTTCCACAGATTCCTGCAGGAATAGCTAACTCTTTAGACTTAAAAATGTTGGTAAGTTTTAAACCAACTGAACCATAAAACAAGGAGATAAAAACAATACCTACTCCACCGAATGACTCCCAACCTAAATTCATAAAAAGAGTCATTGCTCCAATAGCAATCATTCCTCCTATGTAATAAAGGACATGTGTAAAATCAAACTTAGGTGTTGTATTTGGTTGATTATTTAAAAATTCAATTAATTTCTCAGACTGTTCCAATGAAAGAATATTTTCATTTACAGCGTCCCTAAGGTTTTTCTTAGTAAAGTTCAATCAAAACTCCTTTCTGCTATAAGCATTTAACGCACCACTAATGGGTAAATAACGGTTAGTTAAAATTAGTGGCACAGAAATAAAAGTCCTTTGTTAATTGTCTCTATTTAATGGCTTATTATATGACAATTTAATAGGATCGCTTTTGGTTTTAAAGCTTTTAGAAGTGACTTTCCACTTATCCTCAACCAACTCCCAAACTAAAGTCACTTTTTGATTTTCGCTTGTAACGCCCATATCTGTAGAAGCTATCCTCATTTTAGACCAAATCATATGTGCTTTGGTCTCACTTAATACATTAACTTTCGCCTTATCGATATCAAACATTTTATCTTGTCTATCTAAATTCCCGTATGCATTAATAACATCAGACGATATCTGACTTGATAACTCACTTGAAACAGAACTACACCCTGTTAAAGAAAAAGCTAAAACAATCGATATTATTTTAAAAACATTGAATTTATTCATACGACTCTCCTTGTAATATAACGCCTCATAAATGGGCAAATAATAATTAATTAAAAATAAATGATGTAGAAGCAAAAGCCCCTGTAGTTTTTACTTTTGAGCGACTTTTTATGTACTTGCTCCTGAAAGTAATCCGTATGAAACTCCCAGAAATAAAATTAGCGGTGAAAAATATTTAGTATCTAAGGTAGCAAAATTACTGTTGTAAACTTTCTTAAAAAAACCAACATACTTAAAATCACCAATTGCTCGAACAACCAAAACCAAAGATACGCAATAACCAACATAGTGTACATAACCTTTAAATTGTTCCATAGGAGCAACTAGTTGAAGGGGTAATATAGCAAGTCCAAATAACAAACTTGCCACTATAAATATCAACCAGCTACTAGGCACGAAATCTTTTCCATTTTCTAAATTAGGTCCAGCAGACATTAATCCATACTTACCACCTAATGCCCAATAAAAATGAAGCACAGAAGCAATTAACATAATGATAAAAACAATAATTGATAACGTAAACATGACCTTCCTTTAAATGTAAACAACGTTGTTAAATATTAAAAATTATTTCATCAGTGTCAATTTCTCGTAATGAAATATTTATGCTCATTTAGCTTTATATTCACGTCTTGATATCCTTCCAGCCTGGTAGCTATTTGTCCTTCCTTTGCTATATAGTTAGCAAAGAATATTATCGCAATCGCACCTTTTGAATTATCTGGTAAGTTAACTGACATCGAAGATGAAGCTGGCACCAATTCCCTACTCACTACTTTCATACGATCGCTATATTGCAGTTTAAATGCCGCTTTATTTTGGAACCATTCACGAGCAGTTAAATTGGTCAGTAAGGGTGCTAGTGAGTCATCAAAAATAAAAATAAAATCAGTACTAACTGGGGATTGAGAGTTACTACCTCGTGTACTTTCAATTGTTATCTTTGAGAGTTGGTTTTCAGGTCCTAAACCCACAAGTTCAAGTGTACGGTCGAATGTACTACAGCTACATAATAGAATACTAAATACAAACAATGACAAAGTAGAGCTATTTGCATGTTTAATCATATTCAATGTAACTCCTTGTAATTCTAAATGGGCTATTAGGGAATTTATTAATTAGCAAAAATACAAGCCAACTGAAAAATGTCCGATTGAACCCCATGTTCTGCTTATTTTACTGCTCTAATTTATGTTCGAGCCTTTTAATACGCTCAGCCAAAACCGCTAACCGCCCTTGCGCGATAAAAAAACCTCCACCTAATCCACATAAACAAGAGTAGTAGTTAAAGGTATTTGTTTGAAATGCAACTACAGCTCCAACAATCAACATTAATAAGCCGACTATTCTATTACCAGGTATATATCCACTGAGTTGACTTGCATGTTCTGTAAGCTCTAAATCTGATAATTGCTTAGGGGAATTACTCACAAATACTCTAGTCATTTTAATCTCCATATTTTTTATGACAAACAATACACATAACACCCAAACAAGAGAAATTTAATAGTGGGCTAAAATAACGAACGTAGAGAAAAAAGCCCCTGTAATTTTTCCTACTTGATTACCTTGTTATAAGGTTTGTACGCTATTGCTTGTTTTTATTTTTACAACTTTTACTCTGACTGAGTAAAACAAAACTGATTGAGATAATAGCGAAACCAATACTGGCAAATATGGGAGTGAGGTTACTATCTTCCGTTGAATAAAAAGCTCCGGCTGTAATCAAAAACAATACGCCTGAGAAAAAAGACAAATAAATAAATTTAACATTTTTCATAATTTAACTCTCCTTAGTAAAACCAATCTAATTTATAACAACTTAAATATCAATTACACTAAAATTATTTAATTTTATAATGCCCCGTTAAGGGACAAATTGTAGTTGACTAAAATGTAAAGCTAAGCGAAAACAGTCAATTTGAATTATCCCGCTTGAACAGCTTCTTTTCTTTTTGCGTTATTCATCTAAAATTGTGTTAAACCCACCATAAATTAACCGTTTACCATCAAAAGGCATTGGGTTGTTATCTGGATTCATTCTTGGATCTTCCATCAAGGCTTTCCAACCTGCATCACGAGCCTCTTTAGAAGGCCACGTGATCCAAGAAAAAACTACTGATTCATTTGTTTCTCGTTTTACAGACATAGGGAAAGAAGTTATTTCACCTTCTGGAACGTCATCTTCCCATGTTTCTACTATTTTTAATGCTCCATGTTCTTTAAATACAACAGCAGAAATTTTTGCATGTTTAATGTACTTTTCTTTATTTATCGTAGGTACAGCTGCAACAAATCCGTCAACATAATTCATTTTAATATCCTTAGTAAGTTATAAAACTATAAACAATCATATTTGCCAATAAAACACATAACGGCCCATTTATAGACTAATAATAGCTTGCTGTAATTGTATAGTGAGCGAAATTCAACAAGCTCTTTTCTCTTGCTTGTGCCACTTTTTACAGGCGTGTAACCACTGAACCTGCAATAAAGTCGTGAACAGCTCTTCTTTTGTTATTAGTTAACATAGTAAAGAACTCAATTAAGAACCAAGCTAATTGTACCCATATTAGTACTTTAAACGCTTGACTGCCCTCTGTTGCTAAAAATGGATTTATACCATTTAAAATAGGCCCTGCCTCAATAAACAAAATTAAAATAGACGCACCAATAATTACACTATCTCGATACAAAGCCCTTTTATAGGTAAACGCCTCACCATCTACTTTTGAAACTTTAATTTTCATGAGCATTTTACCAATGGTTTGACCAAATTTTCCGTGCATGTAAACCGAATAAAAGTAGTAACTTAACGTATGAATAAGTGCATAATATATTAAATTAACTACACCATTCAGTTCCAAGCCAAATAACCAATCGCTAATAAACACCATTGGCATGAAAATCAATCCATCAATTAACCCCGCCCAAAATCTAGGCCAGAACGTTTTATATTTATACTCAACCATGAGTGCCTCTAATTCCCTATTAAGGGTTCGTTTATGCTTGGCTAAATTGTGTGACTTAGCGAAACTGGGCCAAGATTTAACAGTTCCGACTTTATTATCTCTGTTAGAGCAATTAATAAATTTTAGTTATTGTTCTAGACGATCCTCTAAATGACCACCCCTTAGTACCAACGATATAGTTATTATCGATTTCTAATTGATAATAAATATCCGCTGTTGTTATGAGGGTTTCATTTTTTCCTACAATATGAAATACATCAAATTCTACACAGCCCATATCCGTACAGTGAGCTGCATAATCGGAATATTTGTTTAATACTTTAAACTCAAGTATGTCGACACTATCTCGGTAAAAAAGATAAAAGGTAAAGATAAAAACAATTAAAGTCGGGAAAAATGTCTTAGCAATTTTTACCAACCTTTCAAAATCATCGTTTTGTGTGCATTCCATTAGCATTCTCATCCTGCAAAGTTCGAAACAAACTCTTCGCTATAACGCCCTGTTAAGGTGCTAATAATAGTTTGCTTAAATGTTAAGGGCAGCGAAACCGAGCATACTCTTAGCAATCCCATGCTAAATACATTTGTTAGGTTTTTCATGCCGAATAGACCATTTTATAAAATATATAGCACAAGCAATAATAGCAAAGTGCCTGAGAATTATTGTACCTAAGGTATACTCCCAATCTTGAGGTGAGAGCATCGAAAAGAAATAAATATTTAAACCAAAAAATGGGAGTAACAACGCTATATAAGGGACGTAACTTTTACTCATATTTAAGTATCTAATAAGTACAGCAAATAATAAATAAACGATTATTAACGGTAAACCAATTGTTATTAAATCAATGACAGCAAAAGTGAATATTGGGTATGATTTCATTGTAACGTCTATTATCTCAGATGGGATCGCTATTGCAGCACCTATACCAATAATCCCCACAGATAAATACGCATATAACAGCCCTAAAAACACAACTAAAACTGTTATTTTTACTCGGTCCATGAGTTATTTCCTTTAAAAAAATAACGCCCAACTAATAGGCTTAAAATTGTAGGTTATAACATTGAGATAAAACTACCCAACTGTTATTTATCTCGCTTTAATTGCTTGAAATGTGCTCCAACCTACTAGCACTAATATTAACTTATACCGTTACAAAAAGTACGAAGAGTGAATATACCCCAAAAATAACAGACAACCATTTAAACCATCTAGGAATAAATATAACTAGCAACATTATTACAGCACCAATTAATGGTATTACCAATGACAAAAGTATTGGGTTATTAAACATAACAATATTGAAATAAGGCCCAAGAATAAAAAATAATAATAGAGACATTGCCGAAACTCGACCTAATCCTCTACTGTGGGATAGCATGTCAAAATATCCATCATCAGGATCTGGAAGTGCCATTTCTGCCGCACCGTACATAAAAATAGATGCTAGAATAAGTACTAAAAAGTGTATAAAAGACCAATCATAAAAATCATGGAGATCCCAGCCTACCCACCAAAGTTGAAGGGTAAAAATCATTACAGTCCCACCCCAGATAGCTGTAGACCAATGGAATTTAACTTTCTCATGATAACGAATCAAATCTCCAACCACATGTAAAAGTCGGGTTAATGATAATCCAATGATTATGGATACAGTTACGAAAATATATTCATGTTGTGTCATATGTAACTAAAATTTATCTAAATTTCATGATATTGAGTATCTTCTAAAAACATAAAAATGAAAAGGTTATTGTTCCGTTACTTTTACGGTATAGCTACTGCAGTGTCTATTTATGATCAACACATAACACTTATTAAAGAGGAATTTAGAGTTGGCTAAATTGTGAAGCGGATAAAAACAAGTAAATTGTTAACATTCCCGCTTTAAGTCCTTGTTGGGTATATTTTACGACAAAACCAGCCTTTAATGATTATGTATTAAACTTAAATGATTGCCTTCTGAGTCCGTAAAGTGACCTATAGCAATACGAATTAAATCTATAAGCCACCAAATACCAAAGCCACCTAAAGTAATAAGCATTAAAATACCTGTTCCTATTTTACCGTATATAAATCTATGTATTCCAAAAACACCGAAAAAGAAGCATACGATAAATGCGATAACCCCTTCTGAATTTTTGCGAGAAGAACTTTGAGATCCAACAGTAAAATTTTGTTTTGAACCGCAATGATTGCAAATTAAATCAATATCCGAAATTTGTTGACCGCAATAACGGCAGAAAACATTTAAACTCATAAATCCCTCTTAATTCGATATTTCTTTTATATCCCTAGCGACCCACTAAGGACTTAAAATTGTAGGCTATAACATTGAGCTAAAACTAGCTAACTGTATAATGTTTTAGCTACTTGACGAACTTGCACTTGTTGCGGCAACAGTAGTTGCAGCAAGTGCTTGCTGTGTTGCTATTTGACTTGAAATAACAGCTGTATTTTGATGTTCACTCGCAATAATACAAGTACCATAACCTAGGCCTTTTAAAGAATTTTCCCAGATAATAGAACCATCAGAAGCTGTTAAGCAAAACAAATGTCCTCCTGAATATGCAAATACATTATCAGTTTCGTAATACACATTAGTGATTGTTGAGCTTTTTAGTTTGGTTTTCCAAAGCTGCTCGCCTGTTTTCTTACTTATACATACAACATGACTACTAATGCCTAAGAATAATTTATCCATAACTCTCTCCGTAAACTGATTTTGCGTATAAACCCCATTTAGGGACTAATAATAACTTGCTAAAATTGTGAAATAAAACGTAACTTAGCCAATTGTTAACAGCCCCCGAATTAATTTTTATAACTTTTCAACCAGTTACTAATATAATTGGTTGTATCATTAATTGAAACTACGTCTTGGAATATTAAATCCGAATTTCTTTTTACTTGGTTTGTAGCGACTACGTAGATTTCTCTATAGTAATCTACATATTTGTTTAAGTAATGTGATATTGAATTTATTGAGTCTTCACCAGGGTTATCTGTGTGTCTTCTGATAATACGGGCTAAACACAAATCCATTGGTTGATCTAACAAAACAACGTAATCGATTAAAGACGACATAGAATCACGTTCTTTACCAAATGGTTCTTCAATAAAAATATAATGACTGCTATTTTTTGAAATTAAGTTTTCCAATGCAGTAACAAATTTTGGCGTTTTAATTAGAGAAACGTTTGCTCCATTCTTAAGCCAGCTTTTCATACTTTTAGGGTATGTACTTTTATCAGTGTGATCATCAAAAAGTAAAAATGGGCAGTCAAACTCATTAGCTAGTTGTTTAACAATGGTGGTTTTTCCTGCGCCAGATGCTCCACTGACTGCAACTACTTTTGTGTTATTCATACTATCCTTGTGTGACAAAATCGACTGTAAACTAACGCCTTATTCAGAGGCTATAAAATAGTTGGTTAAAATAAGTGAAGCCCGAACAAAATCCAGCTGTTATTTGTCCTTTTAAACGTCTTGTTAGAAGTTTTTTATAAATACTTATTAAACCAATTAACTAACTCTTTATTCGCCTTTTCTTTATTTTGCATTAAACCATGATTATCGTCTGGATATAGAACAAGCTTATGAGGAATGTTGTTTTTTGATAACGCAGCGGCAAGAACAATAGAGTTTTTAACTGACACACGTTTATCATTTTCACCGTGTAAAAGTAAAATAGGGATATTCGGCGATAACTCACTAACCCAGTTTAATACCGAACGCTTCTCTAATTCTGCTACTTTATTTTTATCATAATCTGGAATTCTTTTAGCGTATACATTTTCCATAGCTGGACGAAAATCGAGTTCTTTTATCAAGTCAGTAGCACCGGCAATTGTTGCAATAGCTTTTATATTTTTTACTTTTTTCACTGCTAAATGAGTTTGCATACCCCCACGACTTGCACCGAACATTCCAATACGTTGTTCATCAGCACCATTAATACTCGGGATGTAATCTAGTAAAGCTGTGACATCATTAACATCCTTACCACCAAATTCATCAAGTAAAACGCCTTTTGTACGAGATAATCTATATTGACTACCAATAATCACAAAACCTTCGTTAGCGATAGGAAATAAGTTATGCATCATTGAACCAAATACTACTGAACCATAGTTACCGTTACCACCTCGGTTGTATATTAAAACAGGTAGTTTCTTTTCATTTGATTTGGGCTTAATCACATAACCCGAGATTACTAGCCCGTCAACGTTGTACTTAAATGTTATACACGATAGGTTATTTTTATACTGATTAAATTTTTCCTCCCCAAACATTGAGTCAAAAACTGACATTCCCTTTGAGAGTTTTTCTTCAGATTTAATTCTTTTTTGTCGCTTGTCTTTAATAAAAGCACGCCATGTGGCGTAGTCTTTGAATATGTGATTAAAGCAGTTTTTTTGATCCTTTATACTTTCGTCATTGATTAAATTTGATGCTTGGCTAGTAAACGATGAAAAAACTAACGTACAGATTAATAGATATTTGTTCACATGAACTCCATGTCGGTGATTGAAACTTCTAACGCCTTACTAATGGGCGCATAAATGTTTAGCTAAAATAAGCGACGAAAGAGCGCAATCCAAGCGTTTGTCGTCTTTTTTTTATGTCCTTGTTAAGTATTACATTCTCTATATTCAGCTACGCTAAAGTTACTTTTAAAAGAAAATGCATTTGGTGTATCACCATTGCTTCGTAAATATTCCAACTTTTCAACAGCTTCTTCAATTGTAGGAATATGACCTACTGGAACCCACCATAAAACATAACTATCTTCTGGAATATTATGAAACCACTCTTTTTTGCGACGCAGAAAATCTCTATGATGCGTTCTGAACATAAAGTTTTTCAGAGCATCTACTGAATCCCAAACTGACATGTTTACAATAATGTTAGGGTCAGAAAAAGCTTGGATATTCGTAGCATCTCCATCTTCATCCTTCAAGCGCCATATAAATCCACTGCTTGATTCCGCTAAATTATTAACAGGTTCTAAATTATCAACGAATTCTTTAATTTCAGGAGCCTCTAAAGAGTATTTAGCTCTGGCTATATTCAATTGTGCAAGGTGCATATGGATCCTCCTTGATACCTAACGCCTTACTAATGGGCGCATAAATGCTTAGTTAAAATTGGCGACGCAGGAGCATGTTATTTGTCCTGTTCATTTGCTTGTTAGCTATATATTACGCCAAACATACTTGCACAAGCAATACCGAAAAAGAATAACCAAGATAAGTGTTTACCACGAGAAAACACAAGTGAAACAACACCACTTAATACGAATACTATTGCTATAGTAAATAGTATTTCAGCGCGTACATTACCACTTGGATTGGACAGAAAATAAAGTATTGCTGCGAAGCCCCACCAAGCCAAAGTAGTCAAGTGCCAAGCAAACCTTAAAACACGTTTAGTAAACCAATCACTACCAAGTAACTTGGGCAAGTTGTCCCGCTTAAAAAGGCGAATGAGCAAATATTTTTCACCGAGATAAGAATGTACAAATCCAATAAAAATTAAGAGAAAAGAACCTACGAGTAACATGCCTGCCTCCATAAAGCTAACGGTTGTTTTAAGTTGCAAAACACACCATGTGATTGCAGGTAATTGAACTTAACTTGAAAGTTAGAGAAAAAACAGAAATAAAAGCACGTGTTTTGTCAAATTTGAAAACGTTATTATAGTAACTTACTCTTTTCTTTGACTAATAATTTAACATACAAAAATGTAATGATAGGCATTAATAACATTGGTATTAAAAAGTTAAATAAACTCATTAGGCCAGTTAATTCTACTCCATTTGATGGAGCAAGTAATAATTGCCCAAGAGGACCTTTTGAAAATATTGTATTTTGAGTAAAGTTCCATCCGAAATGTAATGCAAATGGAAGAATAATAGATTTAGTTTTTGAATAAGCTAAACCCCATGCATATCCCATTATTCCAGTTCCAAGAAAAATAATTAACATTGGAATTATTCTTCCAAAAACACCATATGAAAACCAATGATATATACCAAATAATATTGAGGAAATTAAAATACTTTTATTTATACCTAGCTTTTTAAAAAGTATATATAGCAAGGCACCACGAAAAAAAAGTTCTTCATAAAGCACAGATTTAAAATCCCACCATGTAGCCTTCACAAGTAACTGTACTGATATATCAGAATTTATACTCCATGAAATTTCTTTAAATATTGAATCCAGTACTTGAGCAACTGAACAGAGTATTAGAGTAAAGAGAAAACCAGTGATAAACTCTTTGAGTCGGCTTGTTGTTGCTTGTATACCAAGAATAGATAGATTTTGGTTCATAAAAAAGTGAAGCAAAAGCCAAGAAATAAGTAATAAAATTATAATGCCAAGCATGAGTTTCCTTAGTTTTTACAACACCTCATTCAGAGGCTATAAAATAGTTGGCTAAAATTAGCAACGAAGGAGCAAAAGCCAACTGCTTTAACGACTTGTTAGGCTACAATTCTGCCTCTGTTAAATCAATTTCATAAATTTTTGATAATCTATCACTTTTAGTGCATTTGGTGATTATTTTTTTGGACATACCATTCGTAGTTTTACCGCATGTAACATGCTGCGCTTTTAAACCAAATTTTGTTTTATAATTTTTAATAATATTATCAAATTTTTCTTTATCTTCACTTGGTGCTTTAGAATAAAGATCATTGAAAAGAGCTTGCCAATCATCTCTTTCTGATTCTATAGCCACCCCCAACCAACCCATCCCAATTAAAGTTGATTGCTCCACATACTGCCCTTTAAGAAACATAAACGCTAAAGCATATTGAGCGTCCTTATAACCCCAAGAAGCTAATTCACTTAACTCATGAAACGCACCTTTATAATCTCCCCTTTCATATAAAACAATTCCCCACCTTTGTTGCTTATCGATAACATCTATATCTTTTGTAATTCTATCTGTGGATTTACATGAGATTAATAATAGTGAAACTAACAGTAAGAATATTCCTTTCATTGAAACTCCATTATATGGTTTGTAGCCTAACGCCCGCATAAGGGGCAAAATATAGTTAGCTAAAATGTTTGAGGAACGAAAAACAGCCAGCTGTAATTTTTCCGTTTGATGTTCTTGTTATGTTTATATTTAATTAAAACTGTTAGTTTTTTGTTTACTAAATAGTTTTTTTCTAAAAACTTTAGGGCTAACAGAATTTAATAGTTTAGGCCCGTTACTTGTCTGCATTAATTTAGCAAAATTTTTCTCTCTTTCTTGAAACTGGTAAGAGTCCTTATAAGTTGTTATCAAAACTATATGAAAAGGCGCATCTTTGGTAGCTTCTGTTTCAACAAACAAAAATGAATCAATGTAGTTGTTTTCCATCGCTTCTTTACGAAACACTTTCCAATTGTTCTTATAAAAGAATAAAGCCTCTGCTTTATATCCTTGCTGGATTTGAATAAAATCCATTGTAGATATCTTTACCGTGTCTTTACCAAAAACATTAAAACTCAGTAATAAAATCACGAAACTAGTGATAATTTTTGCCATATTAGTACACCACTCTATAAATAAACATAACGCCCAAATAAGGGGCTGATAATAACTTGCTAAAATTGTGTAGCGTAGAGAAACCGAGCAAGCTGTAAAAAGTCCTGCTTTAATTGGTTGTTATATTTCGCTTAATTGAACCAAGCAATTGAAACAATAATTAGCACATAAAACGAAATACCTATT
>JAGSHH010000218.1 GCA_023954655.1 Colwelliaceae bacterium | reverse complement strand
TGCCTGTATGTTAGTACTCGCCAACCCCACTCAAGAGGTCCATATTTATATCGCTGCAACCAAATAGTTGCAAATACAACCTGGAAAGCCCATAAAAGTATTCCAATCAACAAGCTTTTTAATTGACCAATACTACTATAAAGAGACAATGCAAAATGATAAAAAAGTGGAATTCCGATTAAAGACTGACCTACATACAAGGTTAAACTCATTCTCCCGCAAGGTGCTAATATATTCAAAAGCTTGTTGAATAATTTATATTGAAAACACCAAATAAATAGCAATACTCCTATTATCATAATGGCAATGTTTTGATAATTCCCTAGCAATGTCGATAACTGCCAACGCTTCATACCCTGAAAGTTAAACATCTCTATATTCACTTGAACAAACTTTGTTAAACACAACACAGTAAGCGAAACTAAAAAAACATAAAGACATGTTTTTGCGTAATACTGAACATGATTAAAAAAGCCTTTTCGAGCAATATACAATCCAATTAAAAATAAACCTAAAACACTATATATTCGCCCTGTTTCAAAAAAGAATACCCATTTTGCCCATTGTCCGTTAAACATATTCTGTTGTATGAGCTCAATAAAGTTTCCCGTTGCGTATACCTCAAAACTTTGGCCCATTAACGACCAATGCAAAGGCTGACTTTTTGATGATATAAGAAAAAAATTAAGTATTGAGGGAATTTGCAATAAAAACAGTAGGGCAGATATTAAAATAATCCTGTCATCTTTTTTATAAAAAAATAACAGAAAAAGTCCGGTTAGCGCTAATACCATCAAGATATCACCGCTATAAAGTAAACCGTGTAAATAACCGATTATAGCTAATAAAGATAAACGCCAAGCAAAGGTCTTTTCAAAATTAACACCTTTTCTTGCTTGGTTATCCATTTGAATGAAAAAGCTAACACCAAATAATAATGCAAATATTGCAAAAGCTTTTCCGCCAAATAGGAGAAATGTTAAATCGTGAACTATACCGGGATCAGGCTGATACCAATATAGTTCAAAATACTCCACCATATGGATGAGAAATAATCCCATTAAGGCAAAACCTCTCAGGGAATCAACAATAGTTAATCTCGACTTTTCCATCTGATGAAGAATTATTGAGCTGAGTAAGTAAAACCAGCTCTCAAGTGTATATTATCAAGGGATGTTCCTAAAAGTACTTCAAATTCACCTGACTCTGCTAACCAATCATTGGTATTAATATCCCAAAACGATAAGTCACGTTGTGTGAGTTCAATTGAAACTTCTTTAGTTTCACCGGGCTGTAAAAATACTTTATCAAAACCTTTTAATTCTTTTGCAGGACGATCAACACTTGATTCTTTATCATGTAGATAAAGTTGTACAACTTCCGCACCAGCAACATCACCAACATTTTTAACTTGAGCCGTAATCGTTATTTTCTCTTTACTGGTAATCGATGAGCTAGATAATTGAATATCTGAAACATCAAAACTTGTATAGGAAAGGCCATGCCCAAATGAAAATGTTGGCTTGATATTTTGTTGTTCAAACCAACGATAACCAATAAATACACCTTCAGTATATAAAGACTCAGTTGCATTATAATCGTTTAAAGCAATAGGAGCTGTATGTTCTAGCTTCTCAGGTAAAGTAATTGGCATTTTTCCGCTTGGATTAACTTCTCCAAATAAGACATCTGAAAAAGCATGACCAGCTTCCATACCGCCATACCAACCCCAAACAATAGCATTAGCTTCTTTAGCCCAAGGCATTTCAACAGCAGAACCTGCCACTAAAAACACAATTGTTTTGTCGTTCACAGCTAGCAACTTATTAATAATCTCATCTTGGCTATTCGGTAATTTCATGTCAGGTCTATCAATAGACTCACGATCATCACCATGACTTAAACCACCAAAATATATCACTGCATCAGCTGCTTTTGCTGCTGCTAGATATTCAGCCTCATCCGTAAATAAATTACCTGGTGCATCCCATCCTAAAGTGAAAGCAGAATTACCATCATAGGTAATTTCAAAAGCATAATCCTGACCTGCAGTTAATTCTATATCATGGCTTAAAATAGTACTGTCGCTACTGATATAATTAACCGTTTCATTACCATCAACTTTTAAATTAAAATCACCCATCGCAGAAATATTAAGTGTGTGAACACCACTCTTTAGCGGTTTAATCGTTGCTTTCATAGTGATGTGATCAACATCAGCACTATTTAATGATTTAAATTTAGAATCTACGATCCAAGATTCAGATATTAATTCTTTACGATCTTGATCTTTATAATATGAGATATTCCAAGCCGGTGTGCCTGTCCAATGACGAGAGCCAACATAATCACTAGCAATAGGCGCTAATACACTGCTTCGTGCTCGCATTACAGTTATATTTACTTCTTCACCCAATTGTTCTTTCAAACCCGCTAAAGGTGTCACTTCATAAAGAGATTTTACCTCTGATGAACCGCCACCCGTCCCATGTTTTTTATCCGCATTTGGTCCAAGAACAAGAATATTTTTTATGCTTTTTTGATCAAGTGGTAAAACATTTTTAACGCCAACAACTTCATTTTTCAGTAAAACAATACCTTCAGCCGCAATTTTTCTTGCTGCTAATTGGTGTTCTTTTGTATTACGTTTGCCTGGTAAGCGGCTATCATCATACATACCAATAGAGTACTGCACTCGTAATATTCGACGTACTTTATCGTCTAAAACTGCAACAGGAATATTACCTGCTTGTATTTCTTTTAATAATGGTTGGGCAAGAAAATAATCATCATAAGTAGGAACATCTGTACCCATCTCAAGATCTAAACCATACATAGCTGCATCATGAGTATTAATATCAACATTCCAGTCAGTTAATAAAACCCCTTGATATCCCCATTCACCTTTAAGAATATCCATAACTAAATGCTTACTTTGATTGGCATTAGTCCCATAATATTCATTATATGAACCCATCATACCTAAAACATTAGCTTCTTTTACTGATGCTTCAAATGCTGGTAAATATACTTCACGTAATGTTCGTTCATCAGGTTTTGCGTTTACACCTGTTCTATTTAACTCTTGAGTATTCAAAGCATAATGTTTGATTGTGGCAGCTACATCGTTTTCTTGTATTGCCTTAATTTGAGGAACAACAAGTTTTGCTGCAAGGATAGGGTCTTCACCCATATATTCAAAGTTTCTTCCGTAAAGAGGTAATCTAGCAAGGTTAACACCTGGCCCAAGAATGAAATCTTTTTTACGATCTCTTGCTTCTGCACCTAATACTTGACCATGTAAAATAGCCATCTCTGTATCCCAGCTAGCGGCAACAGACGTTAAATGAGGTAAATAAGTAGAATGATCATCTGTCCAACCTGCAGAAGCCCAATCATGCCTATTAATTTGATGACGCACACCATGTGGACCATCAGATAACCACATTTCAGGAATACCTACACGATCTATAGCATTGATATGAAATTTACCGCTGGCATGCACTAAAGAAACTTTTTCTTCTAATGTTAACTTTGCCAACATCGATTCGACATTAATTTCTACGGTTTCTGATCTTGGAGCCTCACTTTTACTAATCTCCACGGATATATTTTTATCATTGTGATCTTCAGAGCACGCAATGACCCCAATTGATAAAAGAAATAACAAACTTCGTTTTACTGTAATAACCATAGTTACAATCCAAATCGTTTTAATTTAACAAATAATGAAAGCGCTTTCATTTATTATAGAGAACCTTTATAAATTTAGCAAAGACACACAATTACATTTAACGTTATGAATTTACCCGTGTCGTTCAAATACCGTAGTTCTCTCAAAAATGAACGTTCAAATACCGCCAAAAGTAATTAATATAAACAATCAGAACAGATTAATTTAGAAAACTTACTACATATAAAGATAAAAACATGATTAAAATTTGTGTTTTTTAAGTTTTTGTTGTAAAAATACTACACTATTTATATTTCATTAAAAAAATTTAATGGATAGCGAATAAGTAAAGGTGAGTAAAATGAATGATAAAAATGTAGTAGTTGAAAAGAATACTTATGAAACAACCGAGTTTGATTATGACAATAGTGATTGGCCTCGTGACTTTGATATTCGAATTGAAGTAGCTGAGCAAAAAGAAGTATTTGAGATAAACTAAAGAGCAAATAATAATTTAAACGATTATTTGCCCCTGTCAGTAAAAATGCTATTTACGCTTTACAGTTTTTATTAATAAACTCTCTTTGCATCGGCATTGTTTCAACTGATTTATCTATCACAGACTTTATATGGTCTAATCGACGTTGAATTTCATTTTCATCTAAGACATCAACTAAAGGGTGATAACCTTTTGGTTTTATTCCTTGACCATGCATTACCGCTAGCCAAGATGTTTCATTAAACAATTCAACATTC
>JAGSHH010000177.1 GCA_023954655.1 Colwelliaceae bacterium | reverse complement strand
TTAAACGATAAGATAGGCGAGAAGAGTTACTAATTATCATAAAAGTCCATGTATGTATTCGTTCATATATTTTAATGCTACACGTTATAAAATAGAAATACACCTGCCGATTTGTCAATAATGTTATGTTAAGCCTCCCTCAAAACTAACCGTATTCTTACACTAGAGAAGCTCTGTAGTTTTAATGTTTTTTCAGGTACAGAACTCACTGTATCATTGGCAGAAACTAAATATTCAGCTCTTTAATAAATTGTTGGTAAATATCCTGTTCGATAATAGCCCCACGATGCTGAATAACTATCCCCGCAGCTTTAGAAGCTAGCTCAACCGCACTATGGAGGTTCAAACCTTTCGCTCGAGCGCCTATATAAACGCCATTAAAAGAGTCACCAGCTGATGTAGTATCTACAACATTATTTATTGGTTCTATATTAAATTGGACTGATTGATTTTCGTAATAACAAGAAATTCCTGCTTCGCCGTTTTTTATTACGAGCTCTTCAAAATCATAAGGTTTACAAAATTCATAAACCGCCTCAGAAGTTGATAAGCTGTAAAGTTTTTCGAAATCATCTACTCCGGGTAAAAGAACATCAGCAATTGAAAATGCATGTTCAAATTGCTCTTTTGCTTCTTCGGGGGTTTCCCACAAACGAGCACGATAATTAGGGTCAAATACAACTTTTAGACCTGAACTTTTTAGCGTATCTATTAACAGCCAAAATTTTGGACGGTCTTTGGGTGAAATCACTGCCAAAGAAATACCTGAGAAAAAGATTAAGTCGCCTTCGGAAACATGCTTAAAAAGTTGTTCATCAATAAATGACATAACTTCTCTTGCTGCTGAATCTTCCCGCCAGTATGTAAAACTGCGCTCACCATGGCTATCGAGCTGAATAGAATATAATCCAGGTATTTTGTTTTCAGACTTAAAAACATACTCAGTACCAATATTTTCTTGCTCAAAATACTGAATCATATCTAAGCTATATTGATCTTTACCTACGGCAGTTACTAAATGTACATTCATATCAATAAATGTTCGCTTTAAATAAACCGCTGTATTAAAAACATCTCCAGCAAATGACTGCTGCATAGTTGTTGATAAATAATTTAATGACTTCTCTTGCGAAGAATTCATTAGCTCGATCATACACTCACCAAATAAAAAAATATTTTTCATTTATAAAACCTGACTAACATTATTTAATACAAAAGAATTTCGACAATATCTAAATAAAAAAGCCCTGTAACAAAGTTGTTATAGGGCGCTTAATAGGTATGACTAAATAAATTAAGAAAGTGATTCTTGTAATGGTGGTACTACTTGTTTTTTGCGAGAAAGTACGCCATCTAACCATACTTTTCCATCAACAGTTGTTTTGCCATAGGCTTTTTCAGTTAAATCAGCATTATCACTGACAACTAACATTTCAGAGCCTTCTTTCATAATATCTGTTAATAGTAAAATAACACTATGACGATTACCTTCTTCTTTAAGTTGGGCAATGTCAGCTTCTAAATCCGCTTTCATTTCGTCAAAAATGCTTAAATCAATAACTTCTAATTGACCGATACCTACCAAGTTACCGTTCATGTCAAAGTCTTTAAAATCACGAAGTACTAAATCACGAACAGGTGTTCCTAAAACGGCTGATTTAACTTCAAACATTTCCATGCCAAGTGCTTGTGGATCTTCAATACCAGCAATTTCTGCTAATGCTTCAACACATTTAATATCGGCAGTTGTACATGTTGGAGATTTGAAAACAACGGTGTCAGATAAAATTGCACACATCATAGCACCCGCAATATTCTTAGGGATTTCTACATTGTGAAAATCGTACATCATTTTGATAATGGTATTGGTGCAGCCAACAGGGCGAACCCAAATTTCTAAAGGTGTAGAAGTGGTGATGTCGCCTAATTTATGATGATCAATAATACCTAAGATAGTTGCATCATCAATATCATCTGGCCCTTGGGTACGTTCAGAGTGGTCCACAATATATAAGCTTTCACCTGCATAGCTCATTTTTAGCTCAGGTTGCTCAAAACCAAAACGGTCAAGAATAAATAATGTTTCAGGAGAAAGCTCACCTAATCGAGCTGGAACAGTTTTTTCACCTAAAGTTGTTTTAAGGTATGAAAGAGCAATGGCTGAACAAATGGAATCTGAGTCAGGGATTTTGTGTCCGACAACGTAATGTGGCATAAAATTTCTCTAATAGCGCAAGTGGATAAAATAATTACCCCTATTTTAACAAGAAAGTTAGCATAAAAAAAAGTCGCTTAAAGTATAAGCGACTTAGTTTTTGATATATTTGCTCGTGTAAAGCGAGAATATTCTTATTTGTAATAACTTAAACAGGCTTCCACTTCATTTTTTGAGCCCATAATTACTTCAACACGTTGATGAATAGTGTCAGGTTCAATATCCATAATACGACCTTGGCTAGTCATTGCTAAACCACCAGCTTGCTCGATAAGATAGCTCATTGGATTTGCTTCATACATTAAACGAAGCTTATAAGGTTGCTCTGCATTTTTGTTATCTGCAGGGTATGTGAATATACCTCCACGTTGTAATACTCGATGAATATCTCCTACCATTGCAGCAATCCAACGCATATTGAAGTTTTTACCGCGCGGGCCCGTGTCTCCGGCTAATAAATCATTAATATAATTTTGCATTGGTTGTTGCCAAAAACGTTGATTTGACATATTGATAGCAAATTCTTGAGTTTCTTGAGGAACTTGTACATTTCGCTCTACTAATAAGTAACCGCCATGAGTTCTATCTAATACATAAAAGTGCGTACCGCTACCAGTTGTCATTACGAGCATTGTTGATGGACCATAAAGAACATATCCAGCACAAACTTGTTTGTTTCCAGCTTGTTTGAATTGATCAGAATCAGCGGCGTCCATTTCTGGGATTGCTTCATGAATAGAGAAAATAGTACCAATGAGTGAATTAATATCGATATTCGAACTG
Source organism: Colwelliaceae bacterium (assembly GCA_023954655.1). GTDB lineage: Bacteria > Pseudomonadota > Gammaproteobacteria > Enterobacterales > Alteromonadaceae > Thalassotalea_H. The sequence goes on along the minus strand of JAGSHH010000177.1, from coordinate 4,187 downwards.
CCATCTAGTGGGTCGAATGAAACTAAAAATTTACCATCTTCTTCGCCAGCAACAGAGTCATCTTCTTCCTCTGATGAAATAGCTTTTACAAAACCTGATTCCAATAAGATGTCTTTAAATAATTCATTAGCAACAACATCTAACTTTTTTTGTACTTCACCTTGAATATTCTCATCCAAAGTTGACCCCATCAAACCACCTAAGTGTGCTTGGCTAACACGAAATGAAATTTCTTTTGTCGCCGCTAATATGGTTTTTATTAGGGAAATTAGATCTAATGGAACATTATCTTCACGTAAAGCTGGGGCAAGTCGTTGCATTGTTTTACCTAAATGTTAGATTTTTACTCGTTATTGAGTAAATTGTATATTATATTTATTTAGCTTTTAGAACTGAAAAAGTTCATGTATAGCAGGTGCGTTAAACAGTCAGGTGTTATTGGTCATTTCTGTTGAATACCATATAACTGAAAATTTAAAATTTTCATTTTGACTTTCATAATAATTATAACAATAAATTGCAGGTTTATCAGCAGCCTTTTTTAGATGAAATCGGCTTTAAACTTCAATAATCTGGAAACTAAAAGGAAAATAAATGAAATTTCTTCAAAAAGTACTTTTTTTACTTACTTGTTGTGTTTTTTCACTACAAGCTTCGAGTGATTTTAGTGAATTCATTAAAGGAAAAACGCATCAACAAGGTTATTTTTCTTTTTATATTGATGATGAAACAGGAAAAGTTTACTTAGCCGTTGATAAATTTGAAGATGAGTTTCTTTTTCAAAGCTCTATGCCACATGGCATTGGTTCAAACGATATCGGTTTAGATCGAGGGCAATTAGGTAATACTCGTTTAGTACAGTTTGAACGAGTGGGTAATAAAGTTTTTCTCCGTCAAAAAAACACCTATTATCGCGCTAACAGTGACAATGTTTTAGAAAAAAAAGCGATTGATGAAGCTTTTGCAAGCTCGATTATTTGGGGATTCAAGGTTGAATCTAAGTCTGAAAATGGCACAGTATTAATCGATTACACACCTTTTCTACTTTCAGATATTCATAATATTTCTGATAAATTAAAAAAACGTAAAGAAGGTAGCTTCAAAGTTGATTCAAGTCGAAGTGCTTTATTCAAGAAACGTACTAAAGCTTTTCCAAATAATACTGAATTAGAAGCCACAATAACTTATAAGGGAAATGGAGCGGGTAAGTACTTACGTTCTGTGACGCCTGACTCTAGTGCAGTAACGGTTAATCTTCATCATTCACTTATTAAGTTACCTGATGATAATTACCAAGCACGAGCTTTCCATCCATTCAGTGGTTTTTGGTCTAATTCATATGCGGATTACGCTAGTGCTATAGATGAACCACTTGTTCAACGTGTTATCCCTCGTCACCGTTTACAGAAAAAAGATCCTCTGGCAATAGTTAGTGAAGCTATCGAGCCTATTATTTATTACTTAGATGCGGGTGTTCCAGAGCCAGTTCGTAGTGCGTTGTTAGATGGTGCTCGTTGGTGGAATCAAGCTTATGAAGCCATCGGGTATAAAGATGCTTTTCAAGTTAAAATATTACCTGAAAATGCTGACCCTATGGATGTTCGGTATAATGTAATTCAATGGGTACATCGTGCAACCCGTGGTTGGTCATATGGCTCAACAGTGACAGACCCTCGTACAGGAGAAATCATTAAAGGTCATGTAACATTAGGTTCACTACGTGTTCGTCAAGATTATTTAATTGCACTTGGTTTGACCTCGCCTTTCAAAAATGTAAATACAGATACATCCGCAATGAAAGAAATGGCATTAGCGCGAATTCGTCAATTATCGGCTCATGAAGTTGGGCATACTTTAGGCATTGCACATAACTTTGCTGCGAGCGTAAATGATCGTGCTTCAGTGATGGATTATCCTCATCCATATATTGAATTGAAAAATGGGAAAATCGATTTATCTAATGCTTATGATGACAAAATTGGCATTTGGGATAAACATGTTATTGCATATGGCTACGCAGATGTGGATAGTGCGTTAGAACAAAAATATTTAGCCGATAATATAAAAGAAGCTCAAGAAAATGGCTTGTTATATGTATCAGACTCCGATGCAAGACCACAATCAGGAGCTCATAATACAGGTCATTTATGGGACAACGGTAAAGATGCTAGCGAAGAATTACTTAGAGTTTTAAAGGTTAGAGAAAAGGCGCTTGCTGATTTTGGGTTAAATAGTATTCCTGTTGGAATGCCATTATCAGAAATTGAACCTGTATTAGTGCCTATTTATAATTTTCACCGTTTTCAGGTAGAAGCGACGGCAAAGTTAATTGCAGGCGTAGACTATCGTTATCAAGTACGTGAAATAGATAATAATAATTTACTTGAACCTGTTCAAGGCAAGCAACAAAGAGCAGCTTTTAAAGCTTTATTAAAAACACTCTCGCCAGAAGTTTTAACGTTACCTGAACATATTATTAAGTTAATTCCTCCTAAAGCTTATGGTTACTACCGTGACAGGGAAAGCTTTACAAGTAAAACGGGTTTAACATTTGATGCTGTTTCAGTTGCTGAAGCTAGTGCTAAACATACCCTTTCTTTATTACTTAACTCGGCACGATTGGCTCGCTTACAACAACAAGCAATGATGAATAATGACATTTTTTCAATTTCTGATTTATTGAATAAGTTAGTGAAATCAACAATTAAATCATCACCAAAAAAAGGTTTAAAGGTGCTAATTCAACAACGTGTAAATCAACAAGTTGTTGAACATTTATTAGCACTTTGGCATAAAAAAGGCTTGGTGAGTGAAGTGAGATCTGAAATATATCTTACGTTAACTCAAGTTAAAAGTTGGCTAAATGCTAATAAAAGTGTTCGAAAATATAAATTACTATCAGCTCAATTTTCTCTGCTTGAAAACCAGATTTTTTATAGCTTAGGACAAGGAAAGTTAATCACACCAACATCAATCATTCAAATGCCTCCAGGCTCACCGATAGGTAGTGAACATTGATTTTATTTTACATGATAAAGAAATAAAGTGATGAAAAGAAAATTTAAAGTTGGCTTGTTAGGTGTTCCCTTTGATGATAATTCTTCCTTTGAAAAAGGTCCGGCTTTAGCGCCGGATCTTATACGAAAAATTTTATCTTCAGGTTCTCTAAATAGTGCAACGGAGTTAGGTTTTGACTTGAAAAATAATGTTCAGTGGTTAGATTTGGGCAATATTAACTTTTCAAAAGAGAGACATTTTATTGAGGATATTTTTTCGCAATCTCTCAAGTTTTTAGCTGATAATACCCGTTTATTATCACTTGGAGGAGATCATAGTATTAGTCACCCGTTACTAAAAGCTTATCGGGAGTACTTCCCAAAATTAAATATATTACATATAGATGCCCACAGTGATTTATATGATTCATTTAAAGGTAATCGTTATGCCAACGCTTGTCCATTTGCCAGAGTGATGGAAGAAGGGCTTTGCGATAGACTCGTCCAAATAGGTATTCGTACTTTAAATTCGCATCAAAGAGAACAGATTAGTAAGTTTGGTGTTGAATCACATGAAATGAAAGATTGGCCATTAAAGAAAATGTTTGAATTTGATGGGCCTGTTTATCTATCTTTAGACATTGATGGAATTGATCCTGCTTTTGCTCCTGGAGTTTCCCATAGGGAACCAGGAGGTTTAACAAGTCGTGAAGTGATAAATATTATTCATAAAATAAATACTCCGCTAGTGGGAGCTGATATTGTTGAATTTAATCCAAATAAAGATATCGACAATATGACTTCTCAGCTCGCAGCTAAGCTCGTGAAAGAAATTGCCGGTAAAATGTTATCTAACTAAATACAGGCTAGCTTTCTCTAGTAATTGCTATTGATTTAACAATGCTATGAACTATTCTTTGAAAAGAGAAGGGATATCTTAAAGGTCCAAATTATTCTTTATCGATAGAGATATTTTATGCGGTTTTATTTTTATGCTCTTTTATTCTTTTTTTCTATCTCATCTTTTGGGCTAAATATCACATTAGTTAACCCTACTTCAAAAGAAGAAACTTTCTGGGCTTTAATTACAAAGTTGACACAAGAAGCGGCGTTAGATTTAGATATAAATTTAACGGTTTATTATTCAGATAGCCATAGAGTTGTGCAATCAGAGTTAATTGAAAAAATTGC
>JAGSHH010000077.1 GCA_023954655.1 Colwelliaceae bacterium | reverse complement strand
TTTATGCGCTTTAAAAGAATCAAAACTGTAAATAAATAATGCAGCCCAAATAAAAGCAAAAGTTATTAATTTTTCAATAACTAATACTTCCTGATAAATAACCGTGGCTAGAATAAACATGATACTTGGGCCAATATATTGAAAAAACCCAACTGTTGATAAAGTCAATCGTTTTGCTGCTGCTGTAAAACATAAAAGAGGAGCTGTCGTAACAACACCAGCAAGTATTAGCGTTGAATTTAGGGATAAAGTGTTATCGAACATATTGCTTGTAATACTGCTAACGTAAAGTTGCCAATATATAAGCGCTATTGGGAGCATCAAAATTGATTCAACGAGTAAGCCTATAAAAGAATCTATGTGTAACTTTTTTCGTAATAGGCCATAAATTCCAAAAGTCCCTGCTAGAGCAAGAGAAATCAACGGGAGTGAGCCAATAAAAAATACCTGAATTAATACACCTAACACAGCCAAAATTACTGCAATTAATTGCCATTTCCTCAGCCTTTCCCCTAAAAATATCATCCCAAGTGCAACGCTAAATAAAGGGTTAATAAAATACCCTAAACTAGCATCAAGTAAATGATCATTATTAACTGCCCAAATAAATAAAAACCAATTAACAGCTAAGAATGAAGCGGAAATAGTTAATTTAATCATAACCTTTGGCTGTTTTATTATCTTGAGTAAAGGTAGTAGTTTTTTTGAAAGTAATACTACGAATAACAATAAAACACTCGACCAAAGAACCCGGTGAATCATTATTTCATCAGGGCTTATATCACTAATTAACTTGAAATATATTGGAGCTAGTCCCCAGAGGAAATATGCGCTTATGGCATTAATTACTCCAGTACGCTTTTCGTGAGAAGACTCAGTATTCATATTTTATTAGATAAATGAAATGAGTTTTAATTGTAACATGGGGAAGACTATCTACGTTTCACATTATTGATAATTGCCCCATTATTCTTTGTAAACTAATGTGCACTTTCATAACCCTTGTTAACCAACCATATAGGTTCCAGTACCAAAAGCAATATGATCATTTTGCTCATTATGTAGCTCCATACGAGCTACTGCAACTTTACTACCACTTCTGATTATTCGAGCCGTTGCTATAAATTCCTGTCCTTTTCCTGGACGAAGAAAGTCAGTTCTAAGATCAATTGTACTTAATTTTCTTAGATTATATTGTATGTTTTCAGGGGATAAATCATCGAGTTGATCGATAATATTCGCAGCAGCAACAACACCGCCAGCTAGATCCAAAACTGATGCGGTAACCCCCCCATGAAGAATTTTTTGTATTGGATTACCAATGAGTTTATCTTGCCAGAGAAACCTTACTTCTGATTGCAGTGTATCAAAATGTTTTATTTGCAAACCGAGTAACTGATTAAACGGCATATCATTATTCCAAAAGCTCGCTATTTGTTTGAAAATTTGAGTTTGATTCATATTTTATCTGGTCTGATGAGTTAGGTTTTAGAATAACATTGTATTCAAGATAAATATATTTTTCTTATTGTTTAAACAATCAGGTAAAATATATATTCATATTACTGATGAAGATGCTTCGTTGACTAACCACTCCTTAGAAAATTCCAACCCTATGTTATTAGAAAATTTAAAACATTTTTTTGGTTACACGACTTTTCGACAAGGTCAGCAAACAATTATTGAACGTGTATTGCAGGGACAGGATAGCCTTGTGTTAATGCCTACCGGCGGTGGAAAGTCATTATGCTATCAATTGCCAGCCACTATTCTTTCAGGTATCACTATCGTTATTTCTCCATTGATTGCATTAATGAAAGATCAAGTAGATGGTTTAAAACGGCAAGGGATCAGTGCAGCTTATATAAATTCCAGTCTTGAACAAGAGGATATAAATGGGATTTTCAAGCAATTGGCTCAGGGTGAAATTAGTTTGTTATATATTGCACCTGAACGCTTAAATAATCATTATTTTATGCAGGGTTTGCATAGTCTACCTATTCAATTATTTGCTATTGATGAAGCCCATTGTATTTCACAATGGGGTCATGACTTTAGGCCAGCTTATACACGATTAAATGTTATTAAAGAACAATTTCCGCATGTTGCTGTTTTAGCATTAACCGCTACAGCAGATGTGACAACTCGTAAAGACATTCTTCAACAATTGAATTTAACTGATCCTTATATTCATTTAGACAGCTTTGATCGGCCGAATATTCGCTTAACCATGGCAGATAAATACCAAGGTATACAACAAATTATTAGCTATGTTAAAAAGCGAAAGCAAGATTGTGGCATCATATATTGTAATAGCAGGTGGCAGGTTGAAAAATTAGCTAAATCACTTGCTCAAGCTGATATAAATTGTGCAGCTTATCATGCTGGCATGGAAGTAGAGATTAGGAATAACGTTCAGGAAGGATTTGCTAAAGATAATATCCAAGTTGTTATTGCCACTATTGCTTTTGGTTTAGGAATCAATAAATTAAATGTTCGATATGTTATCCATTTTGAACCACCACGGACATTAGAATCATACTATCAAGAAATAGGTCGAGCTGGTCGAGATGGCTTATCCGCAGAGGCATTATTTCTTTATGATGAAAGTGATGCAAAACGTATTAATAAGCGTATTGAAGAAGGTGAAAACATACAAAGACGACATGTTGAACTGCAACGATTTAATGCCGTCACAGGATTTATTGAAGCACAAACTTGTCGTCGACAACTAGTACTTAATTATTTTGCTGAATATACAGAGAAAGGCTGTGGAAATTGTGATATTTGCTTAGATCCACCAAGCCAATTTGACGGCTTAGAAGCTGCTCAAAAAGTGTTATCATGCGTTTATCGTATTAAGCAGCAGGGTGATATTGAACATACTATTAATGTTTTACGTGGTCAGCTGAATGAAAAAATTAAACAACTAAGCCATGATAGTGTTTCAACTTTTGGGATTGGGAAAGAGAAAACACCAAGTTATTGGCATGCCATTATTCGACAATTAATCCACCTTGGTTTTCTTCAGCAAGATATAGCTAATCAATCTGCGCTTTGTTTAACTCAAGCCTCTCATACGATATTAAAAGGTGAGCAAGCATTAATGTTAGCCACTCCTAGATTACAACAAGCTAGTTATTGGAGGAAGTCGAGTCAATCACCCATTTATGATCGAAAGTTATTTTCGAAATTACGGACACTTAGAAAAGAAATAGCAGATGCAGAAGATATTCCACCATATATAGTCTTTAATGATGCAACATTATCAGAATTAGCCAAGTATCAACCTGCAACTACAAATGAGATGTTAAATATAAGTGGTATTGGTGATACTAAGTTATCGAGGTATGGTCAGCCATTTTTAGCATTAATTAAAGAGCACATGAACTAACAGCAAGTAAATTTAGGTAATAAAAAAGCGCCCCGATGAGCGCTTCTAACTAATCTGAAAAGATTAGTTATTTGATGCTTGCATAGTATGCAGCAACGTTAGCGATATCTTCATCAGATAAAGGCATTGCCATAGCGCCCATTACAGGGTCTTTACGCTTGCCAGATTTGAAGTCTTTTAACTGTTTAGCGAGATAAACTTCTTTTTGACCTGCTAAGTTAGGGTACATAGGGATAGCTGAAATACCTGTTGCGCCATGACAAGCAGCACAAGTACCAGATTTAGCTTTACCTGCAGCAGCATCGCCAGCAAAAGCAGGAGACGCAATCATCACTGTAGCTGCAATAGCCAAAGTAAGTTTTTTCATAAGGTTATCTCTCTTAGTTAATATGTAATATTTTAATAGCTATCTCGATTATATGAGAAAAGATCTAAACTGTCCTTGGTTTTTTTGTATTATATCTTTGAAAGTGAAAATTTATTGATATTAGACAACTTATAGAGTGGACATAGTGTTTAAGTGCAAAGACTTAACAGAGACATCAATTATTTTTGAATGCGAACTGAACTGGTCTCAAGATGATATTTCTTTAATGATTGAGCATTATTTTCAGCAATATTCATTTTTAAAAAAGATTGAGTGGTTGAAAGGAGCTGATATAGAAGCCGTACGATTTAAATGGGGTGACCATGACTTCTCATTAAGCTTTGAATGTTTAGGGCAATCAATTTGGGTAGAGTGTCCAGGGCCCAAATCATCGGCTTTATTGGCAAATTTATACCAAGAAATGGATTGATATTAAAATGGAAAAGATTCTGGTTAGTGCCTGTTTAATGGGTGAGAAAGTTCGTTATGACGGCAAGAGTCAGCAATTACTGAATGAATCATTATTGCTTTGGCAACAACAGCAAAGAATAGTGAGTCTTTGCCCTGAAGTTGCTGGAGGATTAAGTATTCCGCGTTATCCTGCTGAGATTCAGTTGATAGACGGGAGAGTGATAAATTGTAAAGATGAAGATGTTTCTCAGCAATTTATTAAAGGAGCAGAACATGCTTTGCATGTATGTCAAAAACTAAATATTCGTTTTGCGTTGATGAAAGAGTCAAGCCCTTCATGTGGAAGTAATATGATTTATGATGGTTCTTTTAGTAACAAAAAAATTATAGGAGAAGGAGTAACCGTAGGTTTATTAAGGGAAAATGGCGTTAAAGTTTTCTCAGAAAAAAATATAATGGAATTAGTTAAAGCTATTAATAACCTTAGCTAGCAACCATAAGTTTGTTATGTCCACTGCGCTGCATATCTGTTACTAGGCTTCGAGTATAATTAATGATTGTTTGTGCATTTTGAGTTAGCTTAAAATCGTTTACTCCTAACGATATTGTCATTTGAGGTAATCGTACACCAGATTTGCTACTAACAAAGCGAAGCTTTTCAACTCCTTGACGAATTTTTTCAGCAATTTCACCTGCCGTAGTACGTTCGACTTCAGGCAATAAAATTAAAAACTCATCTTGCCCTGAGCGAATAGGAAGACCACTTTCCCCTACATAACTGCCCACTTTATTGGCTATTTTAGACAGAAGAACATCACTGATTAAGGAACCGAATTTTTGATTGACCAGTGCTAATTGATCAACATTAATGACTATTGCTGCAATACTTTTATGTGGATCTTCCGTTGTCCATTGATCTAAATGTTTATTCAATGCTTTTCTGTTATAGAGTCCAGTTAGTGGATCTAAATAAATTTCTTTTTTCACTTCTTCTAATTCATTTTTCAATGATAAAGAATGTTTCTTCGAGATGAGAAGTTGTTTACTTAATTGTTGCTGCTTTTGTTTGAAAGATTTAGACGCTCTTTCAATTTGTAGAATTGCATTATTGATTTTTTGTTGATTTTGGGATTTTAAGGCATCAACATTGGCATCAATTTTTTCTATTAAACCATCAGCACATTTGACCGAGTTTTGATTACTTTGTTGAACATCTGTGATTAATTCATCAATATCGGTAATAATATCATCTCTAAAACTCCCTTGGCCTAATACATGAATTTGAAAAAGTTCATTGATAAAAAAGTTATCAAGCTTTTTACCTAGGCTTAAGTGTTGTTTTATTTGTGAAATCAGCGCAGAGTTTTTTCCATTAACAAATTCGTAACTTACAGAATAATTTATTGGAGTAGCGGGGAGGTGCCAAAGTTGCAATTGCTTTATTGCAAGGGTGAGTTTTTGATCTGCCTGTTTAATGGAATCATGATGCTTCACTACTTCCAAACCTCTATCAAACGCAACTGCTTCATTATTATTATGCCTTTATTCTCTAGTAATTTTGAATAAACATCTATAGTAATTCTTCATTAATTATTAATAAATTGTAAATATAGGTTGTTTTTCGAACAAATTAGGACGTTTAAACAATTTTATTCTCAATAACTTGATCTTTCCATCGTTAGGAATATTTATTACCGTAGGTGAAAAATTAAAAGCTCAAGATGAAATATACCATTATTAGCATATTACGAAAAAAATAAGGGACAAGGGAAGCACGCAAAGTACACAGAAGGAATTAGATAGAGTCTGCTAAAAATAGACAAGCCCCCACTGTATCTAAATTTGGTAGTTCCGCTATCTTAGGTTTCCCCTTAGACCGGTAACTTTGCGTCTCTAGTTTTCACTAGATTTGCCCTTATCGAGCTTTAGAAGCTCTAAAATCATTATAAGCTATGAAGCTAGCTTGTAAACCTTTATCATAAAGAATAGTGAATAAATATGGTAATCACTAAAATAAACTAGCTAATCAATTGTAATGTAAAGAGAAACCTTTAAATATGTCAATAAATAAAATATTACGATTATTGATAATACTTTGTATTTTTAACCCAAACTGTTATGCAAACAATGATCGTTTGACTGTTATTGAGCAAAATATTGCAAGAGTTGATAGCTTATTTTTGATTGATTCTGAATCTATTCCTGACGCGGAAGTTTTAAAGCTTTCCCAAGATATCATTCAAAATAGGTCCTTATATAATAACAATACCGTTGGTAAAGTATTTAGTTTATTAGCAGATGCTGCATTGAATAAAGGTGATTTATCCCGTGCAATGCAATTTTCATTAGATGGTGAAAGTCTGTTAAATATAGATAAAGCTTTGCAATTATCTTTGATGTTGAAAATAACTTCAGGGTATTATTTTAAAGGGCAATTCAAACAAGCCCAACAGATGGCTGAGAAATCAGTTAGTTTAGCGACACAAATAAATAATCCTCGTTTTTTAGTTAAAGCATTAAGCTACCGAGCGATGACTAATGCCCTTAATCTTAAACATCAACAAGCCTTTTCTGATTTGGAACAAGTGAAACAGCTGTTAGCAGATCACCAAGAACTTTCTGACCATATTGAAGTGCTAAATGTTTTGGCAAGTGCTCATTATTATATTGCCGATTATCAAACCTCAATAACACTTTATAATAGAATTTTAAAACTTCGATATGACTTATCAAAAGAAAAAAATATTGAGAGAACTTATTATGATTTAGCAAGATCATATTTAAGTATGGGGCGTTTAGACGATGCTTACCATGGCTTTTGGAAAGCACTCACTTTAGCTGAAGAAAAAAGTGCTATGATTCGAGTTGCTTATGGGAAAATGGGCTTGGGACAAGTTCTCTATCAACAAAATAAGTTAAAAGAATCCCTTGAACAATTAAACGGAGCTAAAGCTCTTTTTCATGGGAAAAATTTATCTCAACCCTATTTAACTACTCTGCTTTACCTTACGAAAGTTAATAAATTATTGGCTAAGAATAATGAGGCTTTTAAATTTCTTTCTGAGGCTGAAAATATTGCTAACAGAGTAGAGTTAACGGCTTCTCAAATTGACTTATATTCTTTGCTTTCTTCCATGTACCAAGAAAAGAAAATGTTGCAAAAAGCATTTACTGCTCAAGTTAAATATACCGAACTTATCAAAAAATTTAGTCATACTCGACAATCAGTACTTACTAATATGGATTCAGAAACTCTCGCCGTAGAAAGAAGACGTGATCTTTCATTAGGTATGGCAGAAGAAATAGACTTAAAAAACCAATTTACTCAAAAATACCAACAACAGAAAAGTGTAATTTTCATATTGATTTTAGCCGTAGTAATGATGCTTATTATCATTTTAATTCTTGGTCTTAGAGCTCGAGCATTAAGACTTAATCAACAGTATGATGAAGTAGAAAAACCTTTGGGTTATGTCGCTAGTCCCTCGCAAACTAAAAAGCTATATCAACAGCATTATAAAATGGCTCGAAAGTTTGAATATCCATTAATTGTTGGGTATTTCTCTATTGATAATTGGCAAGAATTAGAGTTTCAATTTAATAAAAAAATTATTGCAGAGGTATCACGCACTATTTCAACGTTGGTCAATGAATACAGTGGTGAGTTTGATCAAGTAGGAATAATAAATCAAGGAGAATACTTATTTTTAAGCCCCCATCAGGATGCTAAATATTTAAAAGAAATTTTTGAAAAGTTAACCGATGCATTAAAAGTACAGTTTTTTGCTAATTTAGGTGAGTTCTCAATTAAAATTAGTTACGATTATCAATCTCCTAGTATTCAAGATATTGATCCTTATATTTTCTTATCTCGGTTGAGTGAGTCAACTCGAGCTGAGTATAGTAGTTACAAAGCTTAGGTGTGTATATGTTATTTAGTCTTTCCATAATTGTGGTTTTTGTCATTGTTAGTATTTACTACTATTTCAGGGCTGAGAAGTTATATTCTGAATTGAATGTAGTCAAAAAAGAAGCAAAAGTTATCAAAAAAGAGTCAAAAATGATGGTTGATTCTTTTGCTGTTATTGCAAACAAAAGTGAAGAATTTGTTAAGCTGCGATTTAATAAACTTGAAGAAAAGAGCAATAATCCTGAAACTATAGTTGCTCTAACTCCTTTAATCGCAAATTATGCTGCTATTTATCGTGAGAGTATTAGAGGGAAAGGCGAAATGCATAAAATAGCCCAGAAATGCTGCGAAAGTTATCAGTCTGGTAGTTATAATAGACTAACTAATCTTATTAAACTGCAAGAGTCTTCTATTAAGAGAGCATGGGCAAGTAATAACCTTAAAGGGTTAATCTCTTTTATGGAAGCAATGTTACTTGAATTGGAAAATCCAAAGAAAAAATAAAGGCAACTCATGATAGCAATTTGTTTAGTTGCTTTTATCGCATCAATACTAACTTTTTTTTCAGGGTTTGGTTTAGGAACATTATTAATGCCTGTCGTAGCATTATTTTTTCCTTTAGATGTTGCAATTGCTATTACCGCAATTGTTCATCTTGCCAATAATATTTTTAAACTTTTGTTAGTTGCATCTCATGCAAAATTTTCTGTAATAATTCGATTTGGATTACCGGCAATATGTTTTGCTTTTTTTGGTGCAATTCTTTTACAACAATTAATTACTTTACCTATTATTTATCAGTACCAATTATTTACTTATGAATTTGCTATTAGTGGCATTAAATTAATTATTGGTGGTTTAATCTTGCTATTTGTTGGCATAGAGTTGTCACCTAAAATGAGTAATATTAAATTTTCATCTAAGTTTTTACCTTTAGGAGGAGTTTTGAGCGGCTTCCTTGGTGGTCTATCAGGTCATCAAGGTGCATTTAGGAGTATGTTTTTATTAAAAGCTGGTTTATCAAAGCAACAATTTATTGCAACAGGTGTGATTATAGCCGTAATGGTTGATTTAGTTAGACTATCTGTCTATGGCTTGAATTTCAGTATTAGTAAGGAAAATATAGACTGGACATTGGTGAGCTATGCTTGTTTGTCGGCATTTTTAGGTGCTTTTCTTGGCAAAAAATTCATTCAAAAAATTACGATAGAAAGTATTCAAAAGCTAGTTTCTATATTTTTGATTTCAATTGCTGTTGCTATGATTATAGGTCTTATTTAATCGCCAATATTAAGGTTTGTTTTTGAGCATTTCTCTTAAATTTGCAACTCCCATTTTAGCCGTTTTTTCCTTTTGTTCTTGGCTTTTTTTTGTTTGGCTTAGCTCCCAACTTAGGTCATCTTGCGGTAATTCATGTAAAAATCGACTTGCTTCAGTTCTCGATACTTCCCCAAATTGACGACGCTCGCGTGCATAAGTAAATATCAATTCACGTTGCGCTCTTGTAATCCCTACGTAGGCGAGTCGTCGCTCTTCTTCAACATTTCCTTCATCCATACTCGTTTGATGGGGTAATAAACCTTCTTCCATCCCTATTAAAAAAACGAAAGGAAATTCTAATCCTTTAGAAGCATGAAGTGTCATAAGTTGAACTTGATCACTTTCTTCTTCATCTTCATTACGTTCCATCATGTCACGTAAAGTTAAACGTGTAACAACTTGAGCTAATGTCATAGGTTCTTCGTCTTCATCACCCTCAAGCATTTGTTGTACCCAACTGAACAGTTGGGTAACATTTTTCATTCTCATTTCAGCGGCTTTTGCACTGGGGGAAGTATCGTATAACCAATCTTCATAATTAATTTCACGCACCATCGCGCGTAAAATAGCGGGAGTATCACCTCGTTCAGCATTGTCAGCGGTTGCAACTATCCATTGAGTAAATCGTTGAACAGAGGCTAATCCTCGCCCTTGTAAGTGTTGCTCTAGACCTAATTCGAAACTTGCAGCAAACATACTTATTTGCCTCATATTTGCGTAACTGCCTAGCTTTTCTAAGGTAGTAGGGCCAATTTCTCTGCGTGGTACATTAACGATACGTAAGAAAGCATTATCGTCATCAGGGTTAACCAGCACACGTAAGAAAGCCATCATATCTTTAATTTCTGAACGAGAGAAAAAGGAGGTCCCACCACTAATTTTGTAAGGGATACGGTTAGTCATTAACGCTTTTTCAAGTAGACGAGATTGGTGGTTGCCACGATATAAAATAGCATAGTCTTTAAATTTTGAACGGTTTAAAAAGCGATGACCAATTAATTCACCTACTACCCTTTCAACTTCATGTTCTTCATTTTTTGTCTGAACAACACGGAGCTCTACGCCATAATTTAGTTCGCTAAATAATGCTTTATCATAAACATGAGGGTTATTGGCAATTAACACGTTAGCGCATTTTAAAATTCGGCCACTGGAACGATAATTTTGTTCTAGTTTAATTAATTTTAATTGCGGGAAATCCTCACCTAATAGCACTAAGTTTTGTGGTTTAGCACCTCGCCATGAGTAAATGGATTGATCATCATCACCAACAACGGTCAATAGTCCTTTTTCGCCAGTAATTAATTTTACTAATTCATATTGGCTAGCATTAGTATCTTGGTATTCATCGACCAGCATATATTGAATTTTTTTCTGCCAACGTTCTTTTACTTCAGGAAAATTTTTAAGGAGTAATGTTGGAATAAGAATTAAATCGTCAAAATCGAGCGCGTTATAGGCCTTCATATGTTTTTGATACATACCATAAAATTCGGCATACATTTTACTATCAGCATCACTTGCCATTTTTATTGCTGTATCGGGTAAGACTAAATCATTTTTCCAATTTGAGATCATGCTTTGCAATTTACTCAATAAATCTTTATCACCATCAAGCTCTTCTTGGGTTAGCTCTTTTAATAAGGATAAAGAATCTTGATCATCAAATAACGTAAAACCGGGTTTATAACCTAAGGTTTTAATTTCTTTTCGAACAATATCTAATCCTAGAGAGTGAAATGTTGAAACGGTTAACCCACGCGTTAACGATTTATCAAGCATATTTACAACACGCTCTTTCATTTCCCTTGCAGCTTTATTGGTAAAGGTTACAGCGGCAATATTTCTAGCTTTGTAGTCGCATTTTTGGATAAGGTAAGCAATTTTCTGACAAATAACCCCTGTTTTACCACTACCTGCGCCTGCTAATACGAGGCACGGGCCGGTAACATATTTTACCGCTTCATTTTGTCCGGGGTTAAGTTTCATTATTCTTAAATTGTTTTATTCAGTGATTTATCAAGGGCGGTGATTTTACCTTGTTTGCCATGAGCCGTATAGTGAATTAGTCGTTGGCAAAAAAGCTAAATGTATTACAATATGAAGATAGGCTAAAGATTGGTTATAAAAGATGATTAATGCAAAGAAAATTGAAGATATCGCTAAGCAAGTTACAGAAGCAATTCCTCCTGGTTTGAAAAATCTAGCATCTGATTTTGAAGACAAAACTAAAACGGTTCTACAACGAAAATTATCTCAATTAGATGTAGTTTCTCGTGAAGAGTTTGATGTGCAAACACAAGTTTTGTTAAAAACGCGTGAAAAGTTAGCTGAATTAGAAGTTAAAATAACAGAATTAGAAGCTAAACTTTCTTAAAATAAATAAAGACTATTTGTTTGATAAAACCAGAGCATTTTATTTGCTCTGGTTTATATTCTTTCTAAAAGTCTTATTTGAGAATATTGAAAGTTACTTTACTTAACTGATTATCATTATGATAAATACGATGATTGGCTTTAATAAAGTCATCTTCTTTTGCCTCAAAAATATTATCTACATACTTTTGAGGGTTTCTGTCTAAAAATGGAAACATTGAGCTTTGTATCTGAATTTGAATTTTATGTCCTCGTTTAAAAGTATGCAAAACATCATAAAGCTCAAATTTTATCGGAGTGACTTTGTTCGCTTCAAATGGTTTAGGATGTGACATCGAATCACGGAACCTTCCTCTGATGGCGCCCCATCGAACTAGTTCATGCCTATTGCCTTTTTCCTTATCAAATTTATTTTTGTTTAAATCTTTATTCGCAAAAACATCAATAATTTTAACGATAACATCAGCTGCCGTTTGTGAAGTCGAAAACTGTAAAGCGATATTAAAATCGCCGGCAATTGTAAGGTCTTCTTTTAAAACTTCTGTTTCAAAAGTTAATACATCTGGGCGTCTTGCACTGAACCTTTGATCTTCTGCCATATATGCTCTATCCCAACCCCGACCAATTTTTTTAGAATGAGGAACTGGTTTATTTGGATCACTAATAAATTCACTAAATCTATGTTTTGTTGGTTGTGGGGTTGAGGTTAATGTTTCATTTTCTGAAAAATATAATGTTTGGCTCGTGGTTTTCTTGGGAGGCCATTGTTCAAAAGTTCTCCAGCGATTTGCTCCAGTTTCAAAAACGGTTGCGGTTGCTATATCAGCAGCAACACCTTTTAAATGCTTTTGAAAAAATGGTAATAAAATTTTGCTTTGAAACCATTCGCTAGTATTAAAACCAAATTCGGCTTCACCCATTTTACTACCGTCTTTTCTATTCCACTGTCCATGAAACCAAGGTCCCATTACAAGTTTTATATGTTCTTTTTTATTGTTATCAGACATGGTTTGATAAGTTTTAAGTGGACCGTATAAATCTTCTGTATCATACCAGCCACCAACAACTAGAGTGGCGGGTTTAGTTTTACCTAAATGCTGCAGTAATTCTCTTTCTTGCCAAAATCTATCGTAATTTGGGTGCGCAATAAGATCATTCCAAAAAGGCCTTGTACCATTAAAATACTTTTTATTGGCATTACTCAGAGGACCCAAATCTTTATAAAACTGGTAACCGTCAAATAACGGAATGTCGGACCCTTTAGGCCAATGATTATGCTTGTCTTTAGGTAAGTTATCGAAAGTATCCATAAAGGCAAATGCCATCGATAAAACAAAGGAACCATTACGATGAAAATCATCAAAAAACCAATCTGCAATTGGAGCTTGAGGTGAAATAGCTTTTAATGCTGGGTGACTATTAATAGAAGCTACGGAAGTATAATAACCAGGATATGAAACTCCCCACATACCTGCCTTACCGTTATTATTTGGAATATTATTAATTAGCCATTCGATCGTGTCATAACTATCGGTAGCATCATCTACTGCATTTTTTCCTTTTTTATAAGCATTTTGCGGACGCATATTTACATATTGCCCTTCTGATCTAAATTGCCCTCGAACATCTTGCTGAACAAAGATAAAACCATCTTGTTCAAACTTGTTTGAAGGACTTAAACTTTTACTATATTTATCGACGCCATAAGGAGATACAGAATAGGGAGTTCGTTTAATTAAAAATGGATACTTCTTTGAAGTATCATAGGGTACATAAACTGTTGTAAATAGCTTCTTTCCATCCCGCATAGGGATGTTATATTCAAATTTGCTGTAATTTTTACGAATATGCTCTGCACGAGAATTAATTTTTGTGTCTTCAAAAGAAAATGAACTAAAACAAATAAAGCATAAGAAGCCGATAAAAGCTTTTGTGATAGTGTTCATTGCTAATCCTTTATATTAATTTTTATTTCACTAAACATACAAGTAATGAATAACGTTGTCGAATGTTAAAATTTTTAAGGCTTAAAGAATAAAAAAGCCCATTGCATCAACAATGGGCAAAAGGGCTAAGGAGTCTCATTTTGAGATGTTTTAGCTTGGTTGGAAGTCAGTTATTTCTCTTTCATATTCCATAAAATATCTTGGCCACTACCCATTACAGTTGTTGGCATTTTTCCATCCCACTGCTGAGCTTTAACGTATTCTACAAGAATTTTACTTGTATTTATTGCTGCTGCTTTTTCCTTCATAGCCTCTGCTTCCGCAAGACCTTTTAATCGTATTGCTTGAGCTTCAGCCTTAGCTTCAGTTTCAATTGCATAGGCGGAACCATCAGCGCGTGCTTTCTCTGCATCGCGTTTTGCTTCTGCTGTATTTACTTCACGTTGAGCTTCA
>JAGSHH010000181.1 GCA_023954655.1 Colwelliaceae bacterium | reverse complement strand
AATAATTCATTAATAGCATTTTTAGCAAGTGATAACATTTCTTGCATTTCATCAAAGCTAAATGGTGCTTCTTCAGCCGTTCCTTGAATTTCAATCAATTTTCCAGTGTCAGTCATAACTACATTCATGTCTGTATCCGCTGCTGAATCTTCAGGATAATCTAAATCAGCAACAGGCTCACCTTGATAAATCCCGACAGAAATTGCTGCAATCATGTGTTTTAAAGGGTTGGTTTTGATAATGTCTTTAGCTCGCATGTAATTTAATGCATCTACTAATGCAACACAGGCACCAGTAATTGATGCCGTACGCGTTCCACCATCAGCTTGAATAACATCGCAATCAACACTAATAGTATTTTCACCTAACGCTTTTAAATCAACCGCAGCTCTTAAAGCTCTGGCAATTAAACGTGAAATTTCTAGTGTTCGGCCACTTTGTTTACCGCTTGCTGCTTCACGTCTCATACGAGTGTGAGTTGAACGAGGTAACATGCCATATTCTGCAGTTACCCAGCCTTTACCTTGGCCTTTTAGAAAGCGAGGAACACCTTCTTCAACAGATGCAGTACAGATAACTTTGGTATCGCCAAACTCTATTAATACTGAACCTTCAGCGTTAGCTGTAAATTGACGGGTGATAGTTACTGGGCGAATTTGCCCTAAAGTTCTGCCGCTTGGACGCATGATATATTCTCTTAATGTAAAGTAATTGTGCGCATTATAATCGCTAACGGTATACATTGACATAATGACGAGTAAAGAATTTTGAAATATAGTTGGTTATATCAGGGTCATCTTTAGCAGTGTTAATTTTGGAAAATTTTATGAGAGCGTTAATATCTGTCTTCATAGCTATGTTTATATTAAATAACGTAGTTATCACTCGTGCCGAGGCTAATACAGAAAATGACTTACCGTTATATAGCACTGTATATGATGATAAGCGTGATCCTTTTAAAGATGCAGTATCAGCAATCAAATTAGCGAAAGCAACTGACAGAAATGTCTTACTTGAAATCGGTGGTAACTGGTGCACCTGGTGCCATAAAATGGATGACTTTTTAGCAAAAAACCCTGACATATATAAAAAACTTCATGATGAATATGTACTTCTAAAAATTAATGTTAGTGATTCTAATGAAAATGAAGCTTTTATGAAGTCATTACCGCCAACTTTGGGTTATCCACATATGTATGTTTCTACCGCTACAGGGAAAATGATTTTATCTAAAGATACGGCTGAATTATTATCTGATGGTGATTATTCTAGGGTCGAATGGATAGCTTTTCTTGAAAAATGGAAGCTTGCTAACAATCAATTAAATATTAAAAAAAATGAGGCTGAATAATGGACTCATTTTTTGATAAAAAATATCAAACACCTACTTGGCTAAATAAAAAACTCTCGCGTCGTAGTATGCTTAAATCTGCAGCAGGAGCAACAGCAATTGCAGCAGCTCCAGCTTTCGCATTGAACAAATCAAATAATGAATTAGCATACCAGTCTGCACTCAATAATCTTAAATGGCAGACACTGAATGCCGTTTTTGACCATCTCTTTCCTGCTTCCGACTCTGGACCAAGTGCAAAAGATATTCAAGCTACTTATTACCTTTATCAGCTTGTTCATGAACAACCAACCTCACAAGATGAAATCGACTTTATCTACCGAGGGATTGGCTGGTTAAATGGCTACACTCAAAGTAAACAACAATTAAACTTTATTAATTTAAACACTGAACAAAAAGAGCAAACATTAAAAGCCATTAGTCGCTCTGAAGCAGGTCAGAACTGGCTTAATATGATGATATTGAATCTATATGAAGCAATGTTGTCACCTCCAGCTTATGGTGGAAACCCCGATGGTGTTGGTTGGAAATGGCTAAGTCATCAAGCGGGCTTTCCTTTACCTAAACCTGGAAATCGATATTTCGAATTGCCACCTCGAAGCCAAGTAAATAAAAAGTCAGCTCAAGTTATTAAAAGTACTGATTTGTTAGCTAATCACCCAATAAAAGTAGTGAAAGGTGGAACTAAAGCATGAGTTATGATGTTTGTATCGTAGGAAGTGGTGCTGGAGCTTCACCTGTGGCTTATACGCTGGCTAAAGCAGGAGCCAAAGTATTAATTTTAGAAAAGGGGCCTTGGTTAACTGAAAAAGAATTTTTTAAAGATGAATTAGCAATTAGTTTGCGCGACTCATACAACCCCGATTTAACTGATGAACAACATGTTATTGAAGAGGAATATGAGCGAGAAGATGGTTCAACATATTGGGACGGCGAATCAACCAGTGATTCTGGTTGGACTTTTTGGAATGGTAATGTTGTTGGTGGGTCATCTAATTTTATGAGTGGATACTTTCATCGTTTAAAACCGATAGATTTTCGCTTACATTCTGAATTTGGTGCTATTGATGGCGCAAATATAGTTGATTGGCCGATAAGTTATGATGAACTTGAACCATTTTATGCTCAAGTTGAGCGAGATATTGGTGTATCAGGGAAAGTGGTTGAACACCCTTTTCAAGAGCCTCGATCTACTAAAGATTTCCCTTTTCCTCCTCTTGCCGAACACGCGGTTTCTCGTTGGATTGATCAAGGAGCTAAACAATTAGGTTTTCATTCAATGCCTGTTCCTAGAGCGGTATTATCTCAACCTGCAATGGGGCGGAATAGTTGCGAATACTCAGGTTATTGTAGTAGCTATGGTTGTTCTTCAGGTGCAAAAGGGAGTGGGCGAGCTGCTTTATTGAATCATGCAGTTGCTACAGGAAATTTAACCATAATAGCCAATGCTAAAGTTCACCATATTGAAAGTAATGAAAAGGGTGAGGTTACAAGTGTGCAATATTACGATCGCCAAGGGCGTTCAAAAAAAGCTACCGCTAATATATATGTAGTTGCTTGCCAAGCAGTTGAAACCTCACGTTTATTAC
This sequence comes from Colwelliaceae bacterium, assembly GCA_023954655.1. GTDB lineage: Bacteria > Pseudomonadota > Gammaproteobacteria > Enterobacterales > Alteromonadaceae > Thalassotalea_H. The sequence goes on along the minus strand of JAGSHH010000181.1, from coordinate 3,989 downwards.
TCTCTTCAAAAAGTAAAACATTTCCACAAGGACTTGCCAATAACAATGGTCAAGTGGGTAAAAATCTTATTTTTAGTGCTGGTGGAACTGGCTCTGGAGATTTTTTCTTTGATGACATTTCTGAGCAAAAACAAGCTGAATTAAAACAAGTTGGCCCTTTTATTAATCGAGCACTGCAAGATTGGTATCAAATAGATGATAAAAATTTTCAAGGGTCAAATAAAAATGGCAAAGCAAAAGGCGGAACCATCGACTTTTTGTTTCATCAAAACCCTATTGCGAGAGTGGGCGGGAGTCAATGGAGTGAAAACGATGAACTTGTTTGGGGGGAACAACTAAAACAAAATATTTTTAATGAGTTTACGACATACAAAACATTAAGATTTGAAGTGTTTAATGATTGGTTACCTACCGACAATTGTTTTGTTGCGTTAGATGAAGAAGTAACCGATAAATGGGGTGATCCAGTCGCTAAAATAAGGATTGGTAGCCATGCGCATGATATAGATGTTGGTGAATATTTAGCTGAAAAAGGAGCCGAATTATTAACACAACTTGGTGCTAAAAACATTTCTACATCGGTAAGTAGCTCACCTCCAACTAATCTCATGGCGGGTGGTTGTCGATTTGGTAATAATCCTAAAACATCTGTGCTTAATAAGTATTGTCAGGCACATGAAGTAAATAATCTTTATGTCACTGATGGCTCTTTCATGCCAACTGGAGGAAGTGTTCCTTACACTTTTACTATTTATGCAAATGCTTTTCGAGTGGCAGAGCATATTAAAGATAGATTGCAAAAATCAACGTAATTGGTTTATTCAATTCTCTAAAAATAGAATGAAATTGTGAAACTTTTGTTAAGACTTTATTGAAAAGTAAAACGATACTTAACAATAAATACATCAAGGGCATTATTATGACTTTTAAACAAATTATTAGTATTTTTCTTTCATTTGCACTCTTTGCTTGTGGTGGCGGGAGCGGTAGTTCATCAACTAATAATACAAGTACTACAACACCTGTTGTTACTCCTCCGCCGGCTACTTTTACCGGTGTTTTTGTGGACTCTGCAGTTGAAGGACTACAATACCAAACAGCTACGAATGAAGGTATGACTAATATAGATGGAGAATTTATTTATCAAGCTGATGAAGAAATTACTTTTTCTATTGGAGACATTATTTTCCCTGCTGTTGTAGCCAACAGTGTTCTAACTCCGCTCGATATTTTAAAAACGACCGATATCAATGATCCTGCGGTTATTAATATGTTGAGACTTTTGCAAAGTTTAGATTTTGATGGTGATACAGATAACGGCATACAAATTAATCAAACGGCACATGATGCAGCTCAAAATTTAGATATTGATTTCTCTGATGCTGATTTTGACGAACAAGTTGTTGATCTTCTATTTAATAACGGTGGTTTTTATCAAGAATTACTTTCAGCAGAGATGGCGGTTTATCATTTTCAATTAACTTTAAATGCCTTAAATAATCAAGGTATTTCAACCTGTGATAAAACACATAGTAGCGTAGGGTATTTTGGTTATTTTGAAACGTTAGCACATGGGGTTAGTGGTCGTGCAGAAATAATAGATGACTGCACCATCAAAGTAACAGAATTTTACTATGATGGTCAGGGGCCCGATGTATTTTTCTACGCGGCAATTGATCATAAGTACGCTGAAAGTGATGCTTTTGCTATAAGCCAAGCTATTCAAGGGCCTGCTTACGAAAATGCTGAGTTTGTATTACGTCTCCCTAATGGCAAAACCCTAGATGACCTCAATTCATTAAGTGTTTGGTGTGTTGATTTTGACGCTAATTTTGGCCAACTTTTATTTACCCCATAAAATATAAATTACTCCTGATATTGGCTATCTGTGGATAGATAGCCAATGCTCAGGCATAATCCTTTCGTTCATTCTTATAAACAAACTTATATAGAGTAAAATAGGAAAGATTATGATCCATAGTATGACAGCATTTTCACGAGTAGAAGTAAAAGGCGATTGGGGCAACGCAGTTTGGGAAATCCGTAGTGTAAACCAACGCTTTTTAGAAACATATTTCAGATTGCCAGAGCAATTTAGAAGTGTTGAACCAGTTCTAAGGGAGCGTTTTCGTAAAGCGCTAAATCGTGGAAAAGTTGAATGTAATTTACGTTTCAACGCTAACCCCGAAACCAAAGGAAAGCTTTCATTAAACAAAGACCTAGCCTCACAACTATTAGAGCATGCAGGTTGGGTAAATGAGCAAACACTTAACAGCCAAGTTAATCCAATTGAAATTATGCGCTGGCCGGGTGTAATGGAAGCTGAAGAAGCCGATATGGATAGTATTCAAGCAGATATATTAAAAGGCTTCGATCAAGCATTGAAAGACTTTATTGCAGCCAGAGCCAGTGAAGGTGAAAATATGAAGGCGTTAATTGAACAACGACTTGATGGTATTGTGGCCGAAGCTGAAAAAGTAAAAGCACACATGCCTGAGATTATTCAGTGGCAACGTAAACGCATCACCGATAAATTTGAAGAAGCAAATATAGAACTTGAATCAACTCGTGTAGAGCAAGAATTAGTGATGCTTGCACAAAAGATGGACGTTGATGAGGAAATCGATCGTTTATTTAGCCATGTAAAAGAAACAAACGGCATCCTTAAAAAAGGCGGTGCACAAGGTCGTCGATTAGACTTCATGATGCAAGAATTTAATCGCGAAGCGAATACCTTAGGTTCAAAATCAATTAATGCTGATATCACAAATTCGGCAGTTGAGCTTAAGGTTTTGATTGAGCAAATGCGTGAGCAGATCCAAAACATAGAATAGACAATGTAAATAAGGTTTTTGTGCTTATATCATTTTGAATTTTGTAATAATATACAATGAAAACCTAAAGGAAAGAGCAATGAATGGAACAATGAAATATCTTGTGATTAGTCTTATATTGCTAGGATTCATTGGTATTGCTCTTTTTTTAAATATTCATTTATTAAGTAATGAAAGTATCCCTCCAGTACAAATAAAACAAAAATTTACACAGATTAATAACTCTAAAGAATCTTTGAAAACTTCCAATAATATTTCAACATTTAATGAACCATTAGCGTTTAAATCAACAAATAATTTGCCGATAAGTTCGGAAAAAAAATTAACAAATGGTTTAGTCTTAACAGGTAGCCAATATGAGATTGTTCGTTTTAATTTTAATGATGAAGTGGCTAATCTTTTAAATGGGAATGGTTTTTTTCAAGAAGAAAATACAAAACATAAGCTTATACAATTAATCGAAAATAATGACTTGTCATCAATGAGTATTGAAACTGAAGGGAATTTAAAAGAGGCTTTCAATGAACTTGAGAATAATGGTGACGTATCTATCGTTAATATTCTATGCAATACGTTAGGTTGTTTTTACGCATATAAGGTGCATCTACAATTATCTATAGAACAGCAATTGATTAATAACAATGATCTTGAAACATTGGAAAAATTGCGAAGTAATAAATTAGATTCTAGAAAGAAAATGGAATTAGAGATGGAATATGGATTTAAGTCTCCTGCTGTATCTATGATCATTAAAACTGTAAAGAAAGATAGTTATGCAACTACCTATTTAATTGGAAATGATAATCTTATATTTGAATATATATTATTTTGAAGTGTAAACTTAGTAACATACGTGGAAGGAATACGCCTTCTCGATAAATTGAGATATAAATAAATGGAATTGATATCTGAAAGTTTTGAAGCGCTTTTTATTGCGGGGATCCCTGTCTTTATTTTTAGTTTTTTAATGGTCTATTTTTCGTATAAAAAAGGATATTTATCTACGGATGTCTCGATAAAAAACGCGTTTAATAAAGATGAAAAATCTTCATCCAAACTTTCTAAAGAAAATAAAAAAAATTTACAATTCATTTATTCTAAATGGGTGACTTTTGGTGGGGGCTTTTATGGTCTTATCGCCGTACTTACTTTTTT
>JAGSHH010000220.1 GCA_023954655.1 Colwelliaceae bacterium | reverse complement strand
CGTTTTTTCCATAAATTATTACGAGATTTTGGTTTAGTAAACAGTGATGAACCATTCAAAAGCCTACTATGCCAGGGTATGGTTTTAGCAGATACTTATTATCGTGAAGCTGACAATGGTGCTCAAGACTGGATTGCTCCTACAGATGTTGAAGTAGAACGTAACGATAAAGGCCAAGTAACTTCAGCTATCAGTAAATTAGATGGACAACCTGTTATTTCTGCAGGTATGAGCAAAATGTCAAAATCTAAAAATAATGGTATTGACCCTCAAGAAGTTATTAACCAATACGGTGCTGACACTGTTCGTTTATTTATTATGTTTACTTCACCACCAGAGCAAACATTAGAATGGTCTGATTCAGGTGTTGAAGGTGCTCACCGTTTTATCAAACGTGTTTGGAAGCTGATACATGATTTCAACCAAGGAGAAACAGCTGTTTCTCTAGAAGGTTTAACATTAAACCGAGAGCAAAAATCTTTGCGCCGTGAGTTACATAAAACGATTAAAAAGGTTAGTGATGACATTGGGCGTAGAAATACGTTTAATACAGCAATTGCAGCTATTATGGAATTGATGAATCATTTATCAAAAGCCAGCATAGCGTCTACAGAAGACCGTGCAGTAATGAATGAAGCCATTCAGGCATTAATTTTAATGCTAACGCCAATCGTACCACATGTTTGTCATCACTTATGGCAAATAATTGGTGATGGAAATTCAGTTGAAAACACACTTTGGCCACAAGTTGATGAGTCAGCATTAGTTGAAGATGAAAAACTTATAATCGTGCAAGTAAACGGGAAAGTCAGAGCTAAAATTACGGTTGCTGTTGATGCTAGTAAAGAGCATGTTGAAACTTTGGGTTTATCAGAAGAAAGTGTTACTAAATTCATTGATGGAAAAACAGTACGTAAAGTTATTTACGTGCCAGGTAAATTATTGAATATTGTAGCAAACTAAAAAGTGATAAAAATATGAGTAAAGTAAATAACACCTCATTTAGCATTAACAGAGTTATTTTATCTGTAACGTTAATAGCGATGATTTCAGGTTGCGGGTTTCAGCTACGTGGTGATTATTTACTTGCTCCCCAATTGCAAAATTTATACATAAGTTCAGTCGATAAGCATGGAGAGCTAACTCGTTTAGTTCGTCAACATTTAGATAATAATCAAGTAACCATCGTTGAAAAGTTTTCTCAAACAATACCTGAGTTACGTATTTTAAAAGACAAACTTGATCGTCGAACTTTATCAGTATTTCCTAATGGCCAAGTAGCTGAATATGAGCTTATTTACACGGTAAAATACCAGATACGCTTCGCCGGTGAAGAGATCCAACATTATAAGTTTGAAATTAATCGCGATTACCAAGATGATCCTGATATCGCACTTGCTAAAAGTCGTGAACTTTCATTAATGTTACGAGAAATGCGACAAGAAGCAGCTGATAAAATATTAAGAAATATGGCAACAATACAACGCTAAATATACGTTGATTTAGCTTGATTAGAAAAGGCAATCACCATGCGCATTTATCATAATCAATTGGTTAATACACTCAATCAGGGCTTTAAGCCTGTGTGGCTAATTTTTGGTGATGAACCTTGGCAAAAAAATAACAGTCTTAGCACGATTAAATCGTATTTCAATCAGCAAGGTTTTGTTGAGTTAATTCGTTTTAGTGTTGACGATAAGTTTGATTGGTCATTATTGCTGCAAGAATATCAAGCAATGAGTTTATTTTCGAGCCAACGTATTATTGAGCTTGAGTTACTAACCAATAAATTAGGTGATAAAGGTAGTAAAGCCCTCGCCCATATTAGTGAACAATTACACCAAGATGTACTTTTAATTCTCCATGGCGGTAAAATCGACGCGCCTGGGCAAAAACGTAAATGGTTCAAATCATTAGAATCTAATGGCTGTTTTTTACCTTTGTATGACATTGAAGGAAAACAGTTAAATCAGTGGATACAACGACAAGCTAGGCAAAATAATGTCAACCTTCACTCTGATGTGTTTTTGATATTAGCGGAGCTATTCGAAGGTAACCTAAACGCGCTAGAACAAGAATTACAAAAACTATCTATTTTATTTGGCCAACAGTTAATAACCCCTGAAGATGCTGAAAAGTTATTGATTAATCAGGCTAAATTTAGTCCTTTTCAACTCATTGATGCAATGTTAACAGGCGATACAAATAAATGTATTGCGATGTTAGATCAGCTAAAACAAGATGGTACAGCAATCACGCAATTACTGTGGTTTATCCATAAAGAGATAAAACAATTGGCCATCATGCAAGAAAAAATTTCGCAAGGTGAAACATTTAACAATGTTTGTAAAGAATATCGAATTTGGGACAAACGAAAACCTCTTTATCAAACAGCCGTTAATACTATTAAACCAATTAACTTAGCCCATGCCCAATCAAGAATCGCTGAAGTTGACTTGATCAGTAAAACTAGTGGAGAGTTTAACCCTTTTATCTTGCTAGCTGATGTTATAGTTTGTTTATATCACGGTGAGACAATGCAAAATTTTTCTTTAAATTATGAATATGTCTGATCCAACAATTAACAAAAAAAAAAACACAGGATCCTAAACAACAGCATTTTCAACGTATTGGTATTTTAGGTGGAACTTTCGACCCTGTTCATTTTGGACATATAACACCCGCAATAGAAAATGCAAAGTGGTTAGCACTTGATCAACTTTATTTATTACCCGCCCATATTCCTCCACATAAAAATAGTACCATTGCTACCGCAGAGCAAAGAAAATCTATGGTTGAACTGGTTTGCCAGAACTCTCCTTTATTGCAAATGGATGATCGTGAATTAGCAAAAAACACTCCCTCCTATACAGTTGAAAGCATAAAAGAAATTAGCTATTCACATAAAAATACTCAACTATTTTTTATTATCGGAATGGACTCTTTATTGAACTTTACTTCATGGTATCAATGGGAAAGCATCTTAAAACATTGCCATTTAGTGGTTAACATTCGACCTAATTATGAGCTTAGAAACTTAAGCCTTATTTGCCAGCAAAGTTTGTCTGAGCATTTTATTAATGATCTAAATGAAATAAAGGATTTAAAATCAGGGAAAATTTTGTTTCACCAACAAATAGCTATAGATATCTCATCAACAGAAATACGTTGCGAACTACAGGAAAATATATTTAATGAAGAAAAACTGCCTAGTGAAGTAATAAATTACATAAAACAAAACAATTTATATAAATAACTTACTAAAATTTATTTATCCATAAAACTTTAAAGGTTAAAAATACAGCTACACTATTAACCTAGCATTAGAATGATGTTATTATTATTTTATAAATACCCTTTAAACTATGAAGAGAATTAACCTTGCAAATTGAAGCATTAACCGCTTTTGTTATTGAAAAAATAGAAGATATGAAAGGCCGTGATATCGTTACATTAAACATTGCCAAAAAATCAGACTTTGCTGATTATATGATAGTTGCCTCAGGTAATTCTAATCGCCATGTAAAGTCAATCGCACAATCTCTCACAACTGAATGTCGTGCTGCTGGTGTTGAACCATTAGGCGTTGAAGGCAATGATGTTGGTGAATGGTCATTAGTCGATTTAGGTAATGTTATTGTTCATATCATGACCGATACGACACGTGATACATATCAACTTGAACAATTGTGGGAATAATTACTACCTGTGCTACAGCAAAATTCAT
>JAGSHH010000144.1 GCA_023954655.1 Colwelliaceae bacterium | reverse complement strand
TGACCATTGCAATACTGTTTGCCGGATACTTGGGGATGAATCCGCCTGGATTCGCCGCGGGAACGGTGGCGCTAGCCTTTGGTTTAGCTGCGTCGTCAATTTTCCCAGCATTAATGATGGGTATATTCTCTAAGAAAATGAGCAGTAAAGCAGCCATTGCAGGTATGTGTGCGGGTATCGGTGTAACAATGTTATACGTATTCCAACACAAAGGTATTATGTTTATTCCTGGCACTGACTTCTTAGGTGGCATGAAACCTAACTGGTTCTTCGATATCTCACCTAATGCCTTTGGCTCAGTAGGTGCGTTTGTTAACTTTGCAGTAGCTTTCGCTGTATTGAAAGTAACGGGGCCAGCACCAGCTCATATTCAAGATTTAGTAACGAACTTCCGTACACCTCACGGTGGAACTGCAGAAGCTCACGCTCATTAATTGAATACTGCAAGAATCGCTATTTAACTAGCATAAAAAGGCTCCTATTCTTACGAATAGGAGCCTTTATGTTCAGGATGAACGGTGTTCCGCGGTGCCAAGGATTGTAAAAAGCGGTTGTTTTCTAATTATTTACATCAGTAATCTTTTGCTTAATTTATGCATTTACTTCACTATCAAACCATAAATTAAGCAAAACATTATAAAAGCATAGCACTCAATAAGCATTACAGGATACTTATGAATAAACACACTAAAATCGCCATTCTCGTAGCGCCAATTCTTACTATTTTAGGTTTTGCTTTAGCTGATTTATGGGAAGAAAGCGAAGCGCAAAAAGTGCGAACTTTTGAATTAGTCCCTTTCGGACATTGTGATGTGACTAACCAAAAGTGTATTTTAAAATCTGGCGAATTTGAAATAAATGTCATGGATGAAAAAGGCATTACGACCGTTAACTCAACTTTTCCTATAGATACCGCAACGATATTTTTAGTAGACAAAGAAAACAAAGTAACACCATTCCCATTAGGCATGAAAGACAGCCCATATTATTGGAAGCGCGAAACACCGCTAGGTTCTTATGTAATGAATAAAGGCGACAGTTATAAGTTGCGCGTTATTATTGAGATAAAGGGTGGTAAATACTTCTCTGAGTTTTATACCCAAACGACCAAGTGATGTGTTTTATCTTTAATAAAATTTTAGAAATTAAAGATAAAGTTAATCATTTTTAACGATTGGATAAGCTTTATTCCATTGACGTTCAAAAGCTGATTTAAACCTCTCAGGGTATCCTTCGGATTTAAATATCAATAATTTCATTTGATGGTTAAGGCTTGTATTACCATGTATTTTTGCTAAAGCTTTATTAATTAAACCGACCATTTTATTACCTAATGGCGTTTTTGAGCAAAGTAACCGAGCATCACCACCGTCCGCATCAGGTAGTTCACTTACATCATAAAGGGTAATATTGTGATTATTGTGAACATCTAGATTTGCTATCGCTCGATGTGAAATATAACCAAAATCAATGCGCCGTTTTTCGATCATTAATAGGGTATGATCACTTAAATCTTTATCAAGATCACTAATTTGAACCACTCCATGGTAACCAGCCTGCTCTACAGCTTCAGTCCAAGCATTAATAACATTTTCAAATATTACGGTTGAATAACCATTTTTTAGTAACTGTTTAACTGAAACAGAGCCATTATTATCATATGCTGACAGCACACCTTTGCGAGCCGCAACCATAAAAGGCAGAGTAACCGAAGTAGGTTTAGTATAATACCCCCACTCTTCCCGTTCAGCGGTATAGTCTGCTCCCCAAAAACAATAAACCGCATTCTTATTTTTACTCTTTGCGATCAGATGCCAACCACGCTTAATCGAATAGGCTTCAAATTGATGATTAACCTCTGGGATTTGATTAGCCACAAACTGCATCAAATCTAAAGCACTGCCTTCAACAATAGTATTGTTTTTCATTTTTTGATCAGATTCTATTGGTTTTAACCAAATGAGTGTCGCTGTAGGATCTGATACTGCATTAGCAACTGACAACAAAGAGCTAAAACAATATAAGGCTAAGATTTTCCTAAAAATTATAGTTATTCTGTTATGAGTAAAAATCATCAATTATCCAATAATTAAGCGGAACCGTGCCAACTTGATAACAAGAAACCAGTAATTTTAATGCATACTGCCTTCTATAACTCAGTCTAATATCTCATGACTTAATAGAACAAGTTTTATTCGCTATATTTACGTATCATGGCAACCTTGCCGTCTTCAATTTCCAGCACTTCAACGGTATCCTTATTCATTGAAATAAGCGCTTTAGTTTGCGGATGTATGGCTTTCAACGTTGAATTATATTTGATGATGATGACATTGAAGCCAACTTCGACACTAAGTAATGTCCCTTTATATTCGCTATGTGCGTTTAAGTAATATGTCATCCCTTTAAGCATTTTAGCTTTACCATCAACCGCACGGGTATCGTCTGCATCATAAGGATAATGCTGATGTCCTACATTATCTTTAACTAACGAGAGATAATGCTCAATGTCTTTTGCCGTAGCATCTGGCGCTTGCGTTGCTGTCCAAGCAGAGAAGTATTGTTGAGCAAACGCTTTAGCATTAAATTCATCTGCTTGGGCAACATTGATTAAACTCATCGCCATTAATAAAATATAGCTTAAACCTTTCATAATAATCCTTGTGTAGTTATAAATAATATTTCTTATTACTTGTTGTTCTTATATTTTAACCGCAGCTTTTTGGGACTCTATTAATAAATACTCAATGCCACGGCAATAAGCATACTAAGAGCAAATAAAATTCGTAATATTCTTGCTGAACGAGGCTTTGAAAACAGAGGTTTTAATAATCCTCCAAAACAAAGCCAAATGCTATCCACAACAGTTGCTACGACTAAACAGACAATTCCTGTTAATAAATAACTAACGGTTATTTCGCTATAAGGTAATAAGTATTGTGAAAATATCGCAAGAAATGCTGCATAGGCTTTAGGGTTGATCAAATTAAGAATAAAGCCATCTTTGAAGTTCGGTGTCTGGATTAAATTATGTTGTTGATTGACGGGAGCTGTAGCAATTTTATAAGCAATAAAAACAATATAACAGGCACCTAAAATTTGACAGAATACCTTTAGATTTGGAAAAGTCGAAAATAGTGTTGCTAACCCAAGGCTTGTTCCAAGTATGACACAAGCCAAACCAACAAGTATTCCAACCAAAAATGGCAACCCTTTGCGTATTCCAAAAGTAGCGCCCGTTGCCGCTAGCGCGAGAGGGGCAGGCCCAGGAGATCCTAATAATAAAGCAGTGGTAATCGCTAGCGATATAACAGCGTCCAAATGTAGTAAATCTCCAATGGGTAATATTTGCAAAACTTAGAGCAGTTTACTGTTTTCACAATAAAAATAAAAACTCAATTGTATCTGTATATTACACACTATTTTGTGCTGCTGTTTTTTCTAAAATAACAGCACCAGTCCCTTCTGCCGCTAATTCGTCATCTTTATTATAAAGAGGGCAACTATTCATAGATAAACAACCACAACCAATGCAGCCGGTCAGGTAATCTCGCAATTTTTCCATGTAAGCAATTCGTTCATTCAAGGCCTTTCGCCATTTACTTGCAAGGAGATCCCAATCTTCGGTTGTTGGTGTTCTATTATTAGGGAGAGATGCAAAAGCACTTTTAATTTCACTTAAACTTACACCCATTTTTTGGGCGGCTTTAATAACAGAGATTCGCCTTAATACTTCTGGTTTATATCGGCGTTGATTGCCATTGTTCCGCCAGCTACGTATTAATCCTTTATCCTCATAAAAATGCAATGTTGATACTTTTACACCACTACGCTTTGCTACTTTTCCAACGGTTAACCTTGCTTCTTCTAACATCATGTTCAAATATTTCATTATAAAATTAATGTTTTTCATTTTATTAAAAAAAAGCCTTTACCTCAACCTAGCTTGAGGTTTTAAGATGGATTCACATAAACAAATAAGGACAAACAAATGAAAAATGAAGACAAAAGAGTAATAAATGAAAAGCGCTTACAAAGATTTTTAAAACTATCTCGCCAATTTTTTAATCAAGCTATGCAGACAAAATAAAAGCATTAAACAATAGAATTTGAAAGGATTAAAGATGATACACCTAGAACATTTAAACTTAGTCGTAAAAGATATCCCCGCAGCACTTCACTTCTATCAGGCTGCTTTTCCCCACTGGAAAGTTCGCAGTAAAGGCCAAAGCACTTGGCATGGTAAGCCTAGAGATTGGCTACATTTTGGTGATGACTATCAATACCTTACTTTTAATAATAATGGTGAAAGTGCAAATAGAGATCTTACCGGTCATCAAGTTGGGCTTGCTCACTTTGCTTTTGTTACAAGTAATTTAGAACAAATTATTAAACGTTTAGCAAATGCAGGTTATGAGATCGCTAAAGAAGGGGCTGACGAACCTTATAGAAAAAATGTCTATTTTATCGACCCCGATGGCTTTGAAATTGAGTTTGTTCAATACCTCAGCGATGACCCATTAGAACGAAACCTAGACTCATAAATAACTTTGCAATTTTATTGACTGGCAAGTTGAATTTTCTTAGCACTTTTATAATAAATGTTCATCGTTTTAAGCATCAAAAAAAACAGCCATGAAAATTCAACGAACAAAGCAAATGAAAAAATATAATACAAATATGGAAAAATAATAGTTACTAACAAGCTAATGCCACTCACAACGTGCATAACGAAAAGCTTATTTCCTTGCGACTTATTAATAAAATCATGCATATTTGGCAAATACTCCATTGCAGTAAAATTCATTAAACATTTTTGCTGTAAATGGGTATAACTCAAAAAAGGCATAATTTTAAGCAGCATGCCTATCAAGACTGAAAGTATAAAAAAATATATAAAACTTGCGCCTATCAGTAGAGAATATTTTTGAGTTAAATACTTGGGTAAAAATTCGATAGGGACAATAGAAAAACCGCTAATAACAAATATTGTATATGCAGCTAATTGCCAAAACTTTATCGTTGTATCAGGAATTTTTCGTTTGCGTTGTCGCAATATTGATATCAAAGACCAAACATAAATACAGTGTAGTAATAATACTCCCCCAGCAACCGTTAATATTACCTTTGAAGATGGAGTAAGCATCAATAACGACACGAGTAATATAAAAATACCAACAGGTATCAGTTTCATTATCCATCGTGGAAAATTCGGGGCTACATGAAACATCGGTACAACTTGGAAACTAACGGATATGATTAATAAGCTTACCCAGCCCAATCCCCACAACATATGAATGTCAGTATAACTTTTAGATGAAGATAAAAATTCAACGCCAATTGTTCTTCCGAGCATGAGTAAACCTAAACATACTGTAAAAAATAAAGCCGCAATAGCGAGTCGAATACCAACAATAGTATCACCCTGGCTTAGTCGCTTTATTAGCACCAAACTGATCGCTAAAATATATAAACAAAAACACAATCCTAATGCGATAAATGCCGACACTTTTAGCCAATATTGCTGATAAACAAAATGGCTCATCAAAGCGAAGGTGCCAATAAAAAGCAGTGCATGACAAATTGCACCAACAAATCTTACACGAGAAACACCAACACCTCCCACCACAGGTAAAATTTGATATAGAGCTCCCATCATTACCATCGTAATAAAGCCTAAGGTAAAACTGTGCGTTAACAAAATAGTGGTGGGGTGCCATCTACTCATCCAAATAACTTCCCCATATATCAATACGATAATGGCAGATAACAATGCAAAAATAGGTGCGGTTAAAAAGTATCGAAAAGGAATATCGATGGGCGGTAAGGCATCAAAAGATAAGCCGGTGAGTTTCATTCATCAGCCAATTTAAGTTGTTGTTTTAATAAAGCCTTATTCTCAGGTTTATAAATATATAGCTCAAAGTCATCGTCACTTTTTCTTTTGCAATGATAGTCCCACCCCAATATTTCGAGTTGTTCATACAAAGGGAATGGCTCTCGTCGATGATATATTTTTAATAACTGATGTTCAGACAAAGTTGATAGTACTTTTAAAATTTTAACCATCGGCTCAGGAGGAGCAAGAGTTTTCACATTTATCTGAACAATATGATCCATATTTATTACTCACAATGAGCTTTAATTTCACTAAGTACTGTTTCTTGTGATGGAATATTTTGTTGAGCCATTGGGTACAACATCATTTCTTCTTTCATATTATGTTGTTGCATCATCACCATAAGAGTTTCCGATAAACCTAGAAATTGATCTTTGTTTTCATTATCTAATTCACTAGTGAGATCTTTAATTAAACCTCTCATTTGCTCATGTTCCATTCTCATCACTTGCGTAGGACCAGATGTCATGCCCGTTGCTTGTTCAAACTGTGGGAACAATATATTTTCTTCTGCAGCTAAATGTAAAAACAACTCTTTTGTAAATAATTGAAACTGCTCATTTGCTAATAACCAGTCTTCTTTAGCCACAGCTGATTCAGCCTCAGTAAAAAAATCATCACATTCACGATGCTTAACGGTCATATATTCGGGTATAGAGCTCATTTATATTCTCAACTTTGTTAGATATAAATATTTTATCAAGCAACAATTTAGAAGGTTTGACCTAAATTAATAAAAGCTAAGTAAAATTAATATAATCTATTCGTTTATAGGCTATTATTTATTTTAATCAGTCATTTATAGTTATTAATTAAGTACAATATTTCTGGTTTAACTTAAATTGATTTGGCTTTGCGTAGGGATATATGTTTTCAAACCAAAAAAACAACAATAATACTCTTCCAACTGAAGAATTGGTTACTGACTTTTATGATGTGATGTTTAGTAGCATTAATACGTATGGGTCAATGAAATCTCTCGAGCAAAACACCTTAAATCACGTCATTAAAATTTTAAATAATCCTGCACAATTAAGTAGTCATATTCCCAATTTGCCGACAATGCTAATAAAGTTATTAGACGCATTAAATGATCCCCATGCAGATTTTTTTACTTTTGTGGAAATCATTGAGCTTGACCCATCATTTGCAGCAGAAGTATTAAAAGTAGCGAACACAGCAAAATATAACCGAAGTGATAAAGAAATAATCTACTTGCGCAAAGCAACCTCTTTTTTAGGTATTACAGGGTTAATGAAAATTGCCAGCACACTACTCATGGCAGATGTGATCCCTTGTAAGCCAATTTATTATAAACTTTATGGTCGTCTTATTTGGGTTCATTCGGTTCAATGTGCAACTTTATGTGAATTAATAGCAAGAAGTGAAAAACAAAATGCCGCTGATGCGTATTTTATTGGTTTAATTCATGACATTGGCAGAATTATCATTTTCAATTGTTTATCGGAAGCATTAGGGGAAACATTTTCTTCATTAACGCCCTGTAGTCGAGAATACAAAACATTAATGACTGAAATGACGATGGATATGACTTACTTTATTGCTAAAGAATGGCAGCTCCCATCAATTTATGTTGAAGCGTTAAAGCAACAGCGAGAAATAAATCGCGATTCACTTGGAGAATTGCTTTATAAAGCAAATAGGTTAAGTGAAAATTATTTGTTATTTATGAAAAAAGATATAGAAGAACAAGACTATCAAAAACTTCAAAACGAGTTATCAATCACTGAAAAAGTATTTGATGAATTTAATGAACTTGCCCCAACAATTTCAGACAGTATCATTTAACAATAACTAAGCTAAATAGAAAAACTAAAACTATTGTGATCTATTTCTAAGAAATTGAAAACTTTTCAAGGCATTAGTTCCCATCTATTGCCTAGCTTGATATCTTATAGGTAACATTAATAATAATAGTTTCATTGTTATGTTTCCTAATTGGCAACTCTCTTTCATTAGTATTAGCTATATTGGCTTATTATTTCTAATTGCTTATTTGGGTGATAAATATCGTCATCGACTGATCAAAAAAAGCCAAGGAATTATTTACGCGTTATCACTTGGCGTATATTGTACATCGTGGAGTTTTTTAGGTACAACCGGACAAGCATCAACCAATTTTATCTCGCATATACCTATTTATTTAGGTCCTATTCTTTTATTTATTTTTGCTTGGCCATTTATTCAGCGCATTATTCGCACCAGCTTAAAACTCAATTTGACCTCAATAGCCGATTTACTCGCGGCTCGTTTTGGAAAATCACATAATCTCGCTATCTTAATAACGATAGTGGCCTTAGTGGGTACCATGCCTTATATAGCACTGCAACTTAAGGCAATTGTTTATTCCTTTCAGCAACTGCAAGCAACCAATACAGTAAGTACTTGGGGGTTTGGTTTAATTGTGAGTTGTGTCTTAGCAGGTTTCACCATAGTGTTTGGTATCAGAAATATAGACGTTACCGAGCGACACCCAGGTGTAGTTTTAGCGATTGCTTTTGAAAGCTTAGTCAAACTCGTATCATTTCTTGCTGTTGGTATTTTTGTGACTTTTTATCTGTTTGATTCCCCCAGTGACATTTGGTACAAGTCAGGCGCAAACACTCAACTTTTTAATAATTTTAACACACCAAACTTAATGTCGATGACTGCCATGTTAGTGATTGTAATGGCGGCTTTTTTATCATTGCCAAGACAGTTTCAAGTCATGGTAGTTGAATTAAAAGATGAGAAAGATACTTGGCTTAGCCGCAGGATTTTTCCTTTATATTTACTAGTATTTGCACTGTTTGCTGCACCATTAGGTATTGCTGGACATATGATTTTAGGTGACTCTGTGCCTGCCGATGCATATGTATTATTCCTGCCTTGGTCACAGCAGCAAACTTGGCTGACACTTATTGCCTTTTTAGGGGCAATTTCTG
>JAGSHH010000109.1 GCA_023954655.1 Colwelliaceae bacterium | reverse complement strand
TAATTAAAAGCTACTATTTGCGTTGATAAATACAAAAATTAAGTTCGAAAGCGTTCTTTTCATCTGCAGCATACTTTTCACTGTGAGATAAGCTCCAGTCATTATCAAGATCATAATAAGGAAACTGAGTGTCCCCTTCAATTTCTGCATCTATATGAGTGATATAAAGGCGATCAGCAGCAGCTAAACAATGTTGGTAAATAGCCCCACCACCGATAACCATAACTTCTTCTACATCCCCAGCTTTTGTCAGTGCTTGCTCTACAGAAGTCACTGTGACTACACCTTCTGCCAGATAATTATCATCTCTTGATATAACAATATTTAATCGACCAGGAAGCGGGCGACCGATAGATTCGTAGGTTTTTCGCCCCATTATTACTGGTTTACCGAGGGTAGTCTTTTTGAAATACGCTAAGTCTGCAGGCAAATGCCATGGCATATCGTTATCTTTACCAATAATTCTATTATTTGCATGAGCAACAATCATCGACAAAATCGTCATAGTATTTATATTTCCAATGTGATCTTTTTAAGAATAATGACACTATTTTAATGACAAAAGGCATGCTAAAGCTAGCATGCCTTTTAATATTTTAACAAATAACATTTCTATGTAGATTCATTAAAGGCTATCGACGATACTCTACTTCTACATCGTAATCATCTTCATCCCAGTCTTCATCATCAAGGTCATCATCATGTTCTTCAACAGTTTCTTGATGATAAGTATCCCACTTAAATTCAACTGATTTTTCTTCAGGTGTTTCTTCAACTTCTTCAGGTAATTCATCAATGAATTTCATAACACCTTGACATAAATCTTCAGTGCCCATTTTATTAAATGCTGAGATAGATCTTACTTCACCTTGCCAATCTAACCCTGAAACTATGCTATCTGTTAGTTCCTTTGCTTCTTCTTCTAATAATAAATCAAGTTTATTAAAGACTAACCAGCGAGGCTTTCCAGCTAATTTTGAAGAATGCTTTTCCAGTTCACTAACAATGGTTTTTGCATTTTCCAGCGGATCAGAGCCATCTGCAGGCATCACATCAACAATATGTAATAATATTCGACAACGTTCTAAGTGCTTTAAAAACTGCGTTCCTAATCCAGCACCATCGGCAGCACCCTCTATTAAGCCTGGAATATCAGCAATAACAAAACTACTTTGGTTATTTACGCGCACAACACCTAAATTAGGTACAAGTGTAGTAAATGGATAATCGGCTACTTTTGGTTTGGCTGCTGATACACTACGAATCAATGTTGACTTACCTGCATTAGGTAACCCTAACAAACCAACATCGGCGAGTAGAAGTAGTTCTAATTTAAGACTACGTATTTCACCTGGTGTACCATCAGTTTTCTGACGCGGTGCACGGTTTGTACTACTCTTAAAGCGTGAGTTTCCTAATCCATGCCAGCCACCCTTAGCAACTAATAGCTTTTGTTCGTGTTGCGTTAAATCACCAATCAATTCATCGGTATCAACATCAACAGCTCTGGTTCCAACCGGCACTTTTAAATATAATGCGTCTGAACCTTTACCAGTACAATCACGACTTTTGCCATTTTCACCACGTTTTGCTCGATGGAAGCGCTCAAATCGATAATCAATTAAAGTATTCAAGCCTTCATCAGCAATAAGGAAAACATCTCCGCCATCGCCACCGTCACCGCCGTTTGGTCCACCGAATTCGATATACTTTTCTTTCCGGAAACTTACGCAGCCATTACCACCGTCACCAGCTTCGACGCGAATTTCAACTTCATCTACAAATTTCATGGTGTTTTAAAACACTCCAAACTAAATCATTGTATGTATTATAAGCGATTTTATTCACTTAGTTGATACAAAGCACAACTATTTGATACTAGATCAAAAATAGTTGCAAAAAAAAACCCTGCCAAACAGCAGGGTTTTTCAAATCTTAAATATTGTTACTCAGCAACAATACTTACAAACTTGCGGTTTTTAGGACCTTTTACATCAAACTGAACTTTACCGTCAGATAATGCAAATAAAGTATGGTCTTTACCGATACCCATATTGCTACCAGCGTGGAAACGAGTACCACGTTGACGAACAATGATGTTACCTGCTAATACTGATTCGCCACCGAAACGTTTAACACCTAAACGTTTACTTTCTGAATCACGACCATTCTTGGTACTACCTGCTGCTTTCTTATGTGCCATTTTAAATCGCTCCTAATTAGCCGTTAATACCAGTAATCTTCACTTCAGTGAACCATTGACGATGGCCCGCTTGTTTGCGTGAATGCTTACGACGTTTAAACTTAACAATCTTAATTTTGTCTCCACGGCCTTGAGTAACAACTTCCGCTGTTACTTTACCGCCAGCAATGTAAGGTGCACCTACATTGATGTTCTCGCCATCGGCGATCATTAAAACGTTATCGAAATCAACTGATGCGCCAACTTCAAGTTCGATTTTTTCTAAACGAACCGTTTGACCTTCAGTTACACGGTGCTGTTTACCACCGCTTTGGAATACCGCGTACATAGCTACTCCGTACTGCGCCAATATTGTTTTGACGCTTAATTTTAAAAATATAGGGCGCGAATTCTACGCGAAGAAAATAGGGATCGCAAGTTAAAAGTCACTTTAATTATATAATATTTGTAACCACTGAATAGTGACTTCTATCTCATTGAATTTAGTGTAAACTTGGTCATATAAAAAATCACTTATTATTGAACATTTAGGTCACAATTTTCTCTTTATGGATCTCAAAAACATACAAGCATTAGCGCAAAACGATATGACTGCTGTTAATGATCTTATTTATTCTCAACTTCAATCTGATGTCGCACTAATCAATCAACTAGGTGTTTATATTGTCAATGCTGGTGGTAAACGAATGCGTCCAATGTTGACCGTTTTGTCAGCAAGAGCATTAAATTATCAAGGCACTAATCATATTGATATCGCAGCGATCATTGAGTTTATCCATACAGCAACATTGCTGCATGATGACGTTGTTGACGAATCCAATATGCGCCGAGGTAGAGAAACAGCAAATGCTTTATTTGGAAATAGTGCAAGTGTATTAGTAGGAGACTTTCTTTATACCCGTTCTTTCCAAATGATGACAAAGCTCAACAACATGGAAATAATGGATATTCTTTCTGATGCAACAAATATTGTCGCAGAGGGTGAAGTATTACAGTTAATGAATTGTAATGATCCTGAAACTACTGAAGAAAGCTATATGCAGGTTATTTATTGCAAAACAGCAAAACTATTTGAAGCAGCAACAAGATTAGCAGCAGTAGTTTCAAATCAAGATAAGTTCACTATAAAAGCCATGCAAAATTATGGAAAGTATTTAGGTACAGCTTTCCAACTTGTCGATGATATTATGGATTACACAGCTGACGCTAAAGAAATGGGGAAAAACGTTGGTGACGATTTAGCCGAAGGGAAACCAACACTTCCTTTATTATATGCCATGAAACATGGCAATGAAGAACAAAAGAAAATGATTAGCGATGCCATAGAGCATTGTAATGGCATGGATAATCTTGATGCCATATTATTAGCGATGAGAGAAACAGGTTCATTACGCTATACCCAAAAAATTGCCGAGCAAGAAGCCGACAAAGCGATTCAAGCACTTTCAATTATCCCTGATTCTGAATATAAACAGGCTTTAATAGAGCTTGCACATATTGCCGCTAATCGTAGCGCTTAATTATGAATACACTTAGACACTTAGGTTTTTTTCTTAACCTTTCAGCTTTAGCTCTATTTGTACCAGGTATATTGCAACCGATGTTCTCACTAACGATGAATGTAAAGGCTAGTACTAATATTTCGACCCTTACTTCAGAGATAATTAATAAGGAGCTCTCTTTAATTGAGACCATCACAGAACTATATCAAGATGAAAGGATACTAGTTGCTTCGTTAATTTTATTATTTTCTGTAATCATTCCTCTAGTAAAATCAATTCTAATTTCATTTTCATACTTCACCAAAAACATTAAACTCGCAAAGAGATTTACAAGTATTGTTAATGCGATAGGTAAATGGTCAATGGCCGATGTATTTGTTGTCGCTATTTTCTTAGCTATTATGTCAACTAATCACGCTGAAACCCAAACACAACATCAATTAGCCGTATTTGGTTTTAAATTAGATATACTTATGAGTAGTGAAACTCTTTCTAATATTGGGGTAGGGTTTTATTATTTTACTGGCTATTGTATCGTTTCGATGATTGCTAGCCAGTTAAGTCAGTACGCTTTAGATAAACAACAATAACGATAAAAAGTTTATTTCTAAAATACAAAAAACCGCCTATAAAGGCGGTTTTTTAATATTAGTAATCAAAAAGAATTAACCGTTGATAAAATCAACACCTTCTTTAATATCAGCATTAAGAGTTGCTAACATATCGTCTTTAGCTTTTTGTTCAAAAGCACTTAACTCACCATAAGGTAATACTTCTGCTACACCATTAACACCTAAACGTACAGGATGAGCAAAGTAAGCAGCATCGCCGCCGTCAACATCTACATATGCATAATCAACAACATCTTCGCCTTGTAAACCTTTCACTAAAGATAAACAAAAACGAGCTGCTGCAGCGCCCATAGATAAAGTAGCAGAACCGCCACCAGCTTTTGCGTTTACAACTTCAGTACCTGCATTTTGAATACGTGGTGTTAATGAAGCAACTTCTTCATCAGAGAAAGTTACACCTTCAACTTGTGAAAGAAGAGGTAAAATAGTTGTACCTGAGTGACCACCAATAACTGGGATCTTAACATCAGAAACATTTAAACCTTTAAGCTCAGCAATAAATGCTTCACTACGGATAACATCTAAAGTAGTTACACCAAATACACGGTTTTTGTCGTAAGTGCCTGCTTTTTTGAATACTTCAGCAACAATTGGCACTGTTCCATTAACTGGATTAGTAATAATACCTACCAATGCTTTAGGACAGTTAGCAACAATACCTTCAGCTAATGTTTTAATAATACCGGCATTAACAGCAAATAAATCCGCACGATCCATTCCCGGTTTACGTGGCATACCTGCTGGAATAATAACAATATCTGCACCATTTAACGCATCGCTTAATGAGTCAGCACCAAAACCAGCAACTTTAACAGCCGTTGGGATGTGGCTTAAATCAACAGCAACACCTGGAACAACAGGTGCAACATCATATAAAGATAACTCAGAACCTGCAGGTAATTGAGTTTTTAATAATAAAGATAACGCTTGACCGATACCGCCAGCTGCGCCTAATACTGCTACTTTCATTGGGTGTCTCCGAAATTTGAGTAATTACGTAAATATTTGCTGGCAAAAGATATAGCATTCACCAACAAAAAACAATGTTTAAACGAATTGAAATAACGAAATACTCTATTCTATAGGTATTAATCGTGTAATGAACTACAAGGATAGCGTATAATTCACACAACGGAATAATACTTAGGTATTAAATCGACTCGATAATCACTATTCATTAAAAAAATAAATGTATTTATCACTATGACATCAGTACAACAAAAACAAGAAGCGCTAGTACAAGCATTTAAAGA
The DNA here is from genome assembly GCA_023954655.1 of Colwelliaceae bacterium. Classification (GTDB taxonomy): domain Bacteria; phylum Pseudomonadota; class Gammaproteobacteria; order Enterobacterales; family Alteromonadaceae; genus Thalassotalea_H. Next base: position 5,276 of record JAGSHH010000109.1, on the reverse strand, counting down.
TTTATTAAAACAAGAACAGTTTGGTTCACAAGGTGAAATTGTTGATGCTTTGAAATCCCAAGGTTTTGATAATATAAGTCAATCGAAAATATCTCGTATGCTCAGTAAGTTCGGTGCCGTTAGAACACGAAATGCTAGACAAGATATGGTTTATTGTCTACCTGCAGAATTAGGAGTTCCCACAGCCAAAAGTCCATTACGCCAATTAGTGTTAGATATTGAACATAACGAAATGATGGTCATCATACGCACTAGCCCCGGCGCAGCGCAGCTCATTGCTCGATTATTAGACAGTTTAAGTAAAAGTGATGGTGTACTTGGCACTATTGCCGGTGACGATACAATTTTTATCGCACCGACTAATGTTAGTGAAATTAATAAAACTATCGAAAAGCTAGAATTGTTATTTTCTAAAAACTTGAACTAAAGAAATAAAAAATTAGCCGTTCAAAAATTTCTAACTTTTTCCTAAATCAGCCAGAAAGTTTAAGCTCGGTGCAAAAAAAGCGGCACCAGTTTCTGCTTGGGTATATTTAAGCATATGGTCGAAATGGCCATGTTCATCACTTTCAATCATGCTTTTTAGCATTAATTCGAATGGTTCAGGTGAACGACAGTAAGAGACAAAAAATAACCCCTGCAATTTCATATCACCATAGGGCATACTTTGACGCACGATTTCTATGCTATTTCCGTCATCGTCTTTAATATTTGATCGTTTAATATGAGAAGTCTCTGGTTTATTCTCACTAGTATATTCTTCATTATCAATTTTGGTTCGCGCAAAAACGTCTTCTTGTTCTTTAACTTTAAGCGTATTCCATAGGTTTAAATTATGACGGTAACGTTGAATATGAAGATAGCTCCCACTAGAAAACTGTTGATCTTCATCGTCTTTGATTAACGCTACATTTCGACGATGCATTCCTTGTGGGTTTTCAGTTCCATCAACAAAACCAGTTAAATCTCTACCATCGAGAAATCGAAAGCCTCTTACTTGTTCGATTAATTCAACACTATCAGCCAACAAAGCACACACTTTACCTGCAACAATGTGGTTTACATCAGCACGATCACTTCTAACTTCAATATATAAATCATAATTAACTGCAGGAGCAATACGATCATCACATTTAATTTCATTGAAAGATTTAAGTAATTTTGGACGGGAGGTAGGATTTAGTTCATCCCAGTATGTTGCGCCAATCGCAACTACGCCTGTTAGGTTACTTTCAGAAAAGCGATCTGCATATTTATCAAATAAAGCAGGTAACCGAGATAACGCTTGACGAATATGCGCATTTCTATCATCGAGTACATTAAATAATAAGTAGTAGCCATGTAAACTCGGCTCTGCGCAAATACCAAATTGTTCTCTTGCCATAATATTATCTGAACGTTTTAAAAGCTAATTTCTTAATTTTACACAATTTTATAAAATTAGCAGTAATTCTTATGGCTTTTAATAAATATAAATGAAGGAGAAACTACAATACGATACAAAACTGATCAGATAAGAATTTTGAAAACAAAAAAGCCAGCTAAAATGATTTAGCTGGCTTTAGTAAAATCACAAATTTTGTTAAGAGTTATCCTCGAGTAAACTCTGGATAAGCTTCCATACCACAATCTGATTTATCCATGCCTTCGTATTCTTCTTCATCACTAACACGAATACCCATAGTTACCTTAAGTACATACCAAACAACAAAGCTTGTTACGAAAACCCAAGTAAATATTGTTGCGGCACCTATTAGCTGACCACTAAAACTTGCACCGTCATTCGTTACTGGTACTAATAATAAACCAAACAAACCAACAACACCGTGTACAGAAATCGCACCTACCGGATCATCAATTTTTAATTTATCTAAACTAATAATTGAAAGTACAACAATAATACCGCCAATAGCACCAAATAAAGTAGCTTGAAGTGCAGTAGGCGTAGAAGGTTCTGCAGTTATAGCTACTAGACCTGCTAACGCTCCGTTTAATGCCATTGTTAAATCAGCTTTCTTGAATAAGATTTTAGCAAATATTAAAGCTGCAACTGCACCACCGGCTGCAGCGGCATTAGTATTTAAAAACACCATAGCTACAGAATGTGAATTTCCGATATCGCCTAACTTTAATACTGAACCACCGTTAAAACCAAACCAGCCCATCCATAGGATGAAAGTACCTAAAGTTGCAAGAGGTAAATTAGAGCCTGGAATCGCATTTACACGACCATCAGCAGTATATTTACCTTTACGAGCACCAAGCAATAAAACACCTGCTAATGCAGCTGAAGCACCAGCCATATGTACAATACCTGAACCGGCAAAATCAGAAAAACCTAAATCGCCAAGCGTGAACATACCAAAAACAGCATTGCCACCCCAAGTCCAGCTACCTTCCATTGGATAGATAACAGCAGTTAACACAACAGTAAAGGCTAAAAATGCCCATAACTTCATACGTTCTGCAACTGCACCAGATACAATTGACATTGCTGTAGCAACAAAAACTACTTGGAAGAAAAAGTCAGATGCCGCCGAATATATAGCTCCACCCGTAAAACCATCTTCACGTTCAGAAAATGATTTTAATACAGCATCAGCATCAACAGTTTCAATGCCCGATAAGAAAAATCCACCGCCATACATGATTTCATAACCACATGCTAAATACATCATGCAAGAAATCGCATACAAAGCGACGTTTTTCGTTAAAATTTCAGTGGTGTTTTTAGCTCTAACTAAACCAGCTTCTAGCATAGAAAAGCCAGCAGCCATCCACATAACTAATGCGCCACACACTAAAAAGTAAAAAGTGTCCATGGCATATTGAAGATGAAAAATATTTTGTTCCATGATAATCCCCTAAAGTGCTTCTGCGTCATTTTCGCCAGTACGGATACGTACGGCTTGTTCAAGGTTGTAGACAAAAATCTTACCGTCACCAATTTTTCCGGTGTGAGCAGACTTTGTAATCGCTTCAACTAAGCGTTCAACAACATCATCATTTACGGCGACTTCAAGTTTCACTTTTGGTAAAAAATCAACTTGATATTCGGCACCACGATATAATTCGGTATGACCTTTTTGACGACCAAAGCCTTTAACTTCGCTAACGGTTAAGCCTTCAACACCAATTTCAGAGATGGCCTCTCGAACATCATCTAATTTAAAGGGTTTAATAATTGCGCTAATTAGTTTCATTTATTTTTCCTGTTTTTTATTTACATATGACTATTCAATACTTATACCAATAGAAATAAATTGTTGTTTAACAATGAGATAAGGGGTTTATGACTTTAAAAGCGAGATTGAAAGCACCATAATGGTGCGGGTTACTAATTATTCTGATGATAGTTGGTGCACAAAAACAAAAAAAACGGTGAATATTATTAATATTCACCGTTTATATATTTTAAGAAAGTTTTTGTTAACTAATAGATCATTGCTGCACTAGGGTTTAATACCGCCAATATACCTAGGCGTTCCATGTCACAAAAATTATTCGCCGATGTGATGATGTCATGTTTTATATCTAACTCTTCCATTTTTTCATCACTCAACACATCACTTTGAACATGCGATTTACATTGACGATTGATAAGCATCATTCGTTTTGCCATATACAATAATTTCGTTTCTAACGTGCAATGCTCAAAATCAGCATCATCTTGAAAACGAATAGGCTCTATTAAGCTATAAGGTAATTGCCAAAGCTTTAACAATTCACCAGTACAATCAGCAAATGTAAAGCCAAGTACTTCTTTTTGCTTATGCCAAGGTAACTCTTTAGTACTCAATTGATTAATTTGTTCAACTTTTTCACTCTGAAATTGCTGAATAACTAATTCACCAAGGTTATGCAATAACCCTAAAATAAACAAACGCTCGGCATTGGGTACATTTAATTGAAAGCCTAAATACTTAATCATTAATGCACAGTCTACACTTTGTTCCCAGAATGCTTCTAGAAACTCTTCTGAAGCTGTAATAGATTTAAATGCTTTAGTGGTAAAATAAGCAATTACTAAATTATAAACTTCTGTGATCCCTAATACTAAAACAGCTTTTGAAATAGTATCTATTTTCCCTGGGTAATTAAAAAAAGAACTATTCGCTAGTTTCAATATTGTTCCAGATAACGCTGGGTCAAGTAATATTACATCGGCAATATCATCAATAGTTGATGCTTCATCATCAATCAATTCTTTGATACGAATAAACGAATCTGATAATACAAAAATTTCACTGGCCTTTTCGGCGTAATCTATTGCGTCCATAACAATCATCCTACACTCTTAAAAAACAGGGAAAGGCTAACAAAGTGTAAATCATAATAGTTCACTGACTATTTCCTCAATTATGGTTAAAAACGATAGAGGAAAATATCCTCTTTCAGTTCTAGTATAGACATAATTTCTACTTAGCTAGAATTAATTTACTGATAAATCTATATGGTAAGAAGAAAATTTTCTGATGTTAATCACACCGGTATCAAAAAATAAATATTGGCCCTTTATTCCAACTAAAGTACCACTCACTTCTGGATTTTTGTCAAAGTTATGTGAGGTTATTTTAGTTGGAAATTGTTCCACAGGAAAATTCAATTCCACAATACTTTCGGACAACTGTTCAACAGAATCTTCACCAAACTTTAAACGAAGACCATCTAATTTTTCAGATATTTTCGGTATTAACTCTTGTGCCTTTTCAGTTAAGTCCATCGGTTCAGCGTTTCCTTTTAGCATTGTTCGCCAATTAGTTTTATCTGCAACAAACTCAGCAAGTGCTATTTCGACTAAACCCGACTGTAAGCGAGTATTCACTTTAAAAATAGGTAAAGCTTGAGTGGCACCCTGATCAATCCACCTTGTTGGTATTTGAGTATGCCGAGTAATCCCCACTTTGAGTCCCGAAGTATTCGCTAAATAAACATAATGAGGGATAAAACAATTCTTTTCCCCCCATTCAGGTTCACGACACGTCCCTTGTTCGAAATGACAGGTCTCAGGCTTCATAATACACATATCGCATTGTGCTAATTTTTGCATACAAGGATAACAATATCCTTGAGAAAAGCTTTTTTTGGTTTTTCTACCACAATGAGAACAACTAATATGTTGATGATAAGTTAACGTAAGTGATTTACCAATCAGTTCATTTAACGGTACTAACTGATCACCAATTGGTAATTGATAATGTACCTTTCCTTCCGCATCTAATTGCGCCATCATTTTTTTTAGTGCGCCGATTTCTGTTTGCATTGTTCAATCACTT
>JAGSHH010000049.1 GCA_023954655.1 Colwelliaceae bacterium | reverse complement strand
TTTATGTGACTTGTACCACCCATGTCAGTCACTTGCTGACTTTATAACTTTGCAAGAAAATTTTGAAGACTTATCAAAAGTAAAACTTGCTTATGTTGGTGATGGTAATAATGTATCTAATTCATTAATGATTATGGCAGCAATAGTAGGTGTTGATTTCACCTTAGTTTGTCCTGAAGGATATGGCCCATCACAACCAATGCTTGATAAAACCAAAGAGTTAGCTGGGTTAAGTGGTTCGGTATTTAATTTTACTTCAGATATTAATGCTATTGGTCAACAAGATGCCATCTATACTGATACTTGGGTATCAATGGGCGATGAAGATGAAAGTAAGAAAGCTCATTTATTAAAAGTATTTGCACCCTACCAAGTTAACCATGCATTAATGGAAAAAGCAGGAGCAAGCATTGTGATGCATTGTCAACCAGCACATTTAGAAGAAGAAATTACTACAGCATTATTTGATGATGAAGAAAAGTCAGTAGTCTTTCAAGAAGCTGAAAACAGAATGTGGGCACAATGTGCCGTACTTACTACTTTATTGGGAAATTAATTACTGCTCTAGTCATTTGACATTATTACTTCATCGAAAGTGCTCACGTATAGTCATACGCTCCGCGCTTTCTTTTTGTACTAATATCAATCGACATAACGATCAGCAATCAATTATAGATTTAGTACAGAAACAAATTTTTTATATAACTAATTAGATAATCTTCATAAATTGAAGATTAAGGAAAAGAAAATGGCTTTAGCAGAAAAGAAAAAAATCAAGAAAGTAGTGTTAGCTTACTCAGGTGGCTTAGATACATCAGCAATTATTCCATGGTTAAAAGAAAATTATGATAACTGCGAAGTTGTCGCATTTTGTGCTGATGTTGGTCAGGGTGAAGAAGAGCTTGAAGGAATTAAAGAAAAGGCCATCGCTTCTGGAGCCTCTGAGTGCTATGTAGCTGACTTGAAAGAAGAATATGTAAAGGATTACATTTATCCAATATTAAAAACTGGTGCAGTATATGAGGGCCAGTATTTATTAGGTACGTCAATGGCACGTCCAATAATTGCCAAAGCACATGTTGAAGTAGCACTTAAAGTTGGTGCTGATGCGGTTTGTCATGGTTGTACCGGTAAAGGAAATGATCAAGTACGTTTTGAAGCTTGTTTTGCTGCGCTTGCTCCAGAGTTAACAGTTATTGCTCCATGGCGTGAATGGGATATGGTTTCTCGTGAAGACTTGCTTGATTACTTAGCTGAACGTGATATTCCATGCGCAGCTTCGTTAACAAAAATATATAGCCGTGATGCAAATGCTTGGCATATTTCACATGAAGGTGGGGAATTAGAAGACCCTTGGTGTGAGCCGTCAAAAGAAGTCTGGACCATGACTGTTGATCCAATGGATGCCCCTGATGAAGCAGAACGTGTTCAATTAAGTTTTGATAAAGGTGAATTAGTCGCTGTGGATGGTAAAGACTTTAGTTCAAATGGAGCAGGTGCATACGAAGCATTAATGTACTTGAATGATAAAGGTGCTGCACATGGTGTTGGACGTATCGATATTGTAGAGAATCGTTTAGTAGGTATGAAGTCTCGTGGTTGTTATGAAACGCCGGGTGGCACTATTTTAATGGCGGCTTATAAAGGTTTAGAGACACTAATATTAGATAAAGAGTCTTTAAAATATCGTGAATCAATTGGCCTTGAGTTCTCACATGTAATTTATGATGGTCGCTGGTTTACTCCTTTAGCTAAATCACAACTTGCTGGAGCAGCATCTTTTGCTGAGCAAGTAACAGGTGATGTTGTGGTTAAATTATACAAAGGTGTAGCGTCTGTTACTCAACGTCGTTCGCCTAATTCTTTATATTCTGAAGAATTTGCAACTTTTGGTGCTGATGATGTTTATGACCAAAAGCATGCAGAAGGTTTTATTCGTTTATTCAGCTTGTCTAGCCGTATTACTGCACTTTCTCAAAAGGAGAAATAATCATGGCTTTATGGGGTGGACGCTTTAAAGGGCAAGCAAGTTTACAGTTCAAGAAGTTTAATGACTCACTGCCGGTTGATTATCGTATGGCAGTACAAGATATTGTTGGATCAATTGCTTGGGCGGGCGCTATTCATTCTGTTGGTATTATCACAGAGCAAGAATTGATCGATTTAACTGCGGCATTAAATGAGTTGAAAGCATCGGTTGAAGCAGATCCTAATCAAATTTTAACTTCAGATGCTGAAGATATTCACAGCTGGGTTGAAGGTAAGCTTATTGAAAAGACAGGCGATTTAGGTAAGAAATTGCATACCGGCAGAAGTCGTAATGACCAAGTTGCTACAGACTTAAAGCTTTGGTGTAAAGAAACTGGTGGCGATTTATTATTTGCCTTAGTGAATTTACAGCAAGCAATGATGAATTTAGCAGAACGTGAAAAAGATACTGTTTTACCAGGTTATACACATTTACAACGTGCACAACCGGTAACGTTTGGGCATTGGTGTTTAGCGTATGTAGAAATGTTTAACCGCGATATTGGTCGTTTAAAAGATGCATTATATCGATTAGATGTTTCTCCATTAGGTTCAGGAGCTCTGGCGGGAACAGCTTATCCTATTGATCGTAATTTATTAGCGCAAAGTTTAGGTTTTAGAACCGCTACTATGAATAGTTTAGATGCTGTTTCAGATAGAGATCATGTAATTGAGCTTTTAGCATCAGCAAGTATTTCTATGATGCATTTATCTCGTTTTGCAGAAGATTTAATCTTCTATAACTCAGGTGAAGCTGGTTTTGTTGAAATGAGTGACTTAGTAAGCTCAGGCTCATCCCTTATGCCGCAAAAGAAAAACCCGGACGCCTGTGAATTGATTCGTGGCAAAGCGGGTCGAGTATTTGGTTCTTTAACTGGCATGTTAACAACCATGAAAGCATTAGCTCTTGCTTATAACAAAGATATGCAAGAAGACAAAGAAGGTCTTTTTGATGCACTTGATACGTGGCAAGAATGCATGGAAATGGCAGTGTTAGTCGCTGATGGTTTAAAAGTAAATCGTTCTCGTACTCTTGCTGCTGCGCAACAGGGATATGCAAATGCAACTGAACTCGCTGATTATTTAGTCAGTAAAGATATTCCGTTTAGAGAAGCGCATCACATTGTTGGTGAAGTGGTGCTTGCTGCTATTGATAAAGGTTTACCGTTAGAAGATTTGACGTTAACACAGCTTCAAGCATTCAGTGAAAAAATAGAACAAGATGTATACCAACATCTTTCAATTGAATCGACGCTTGATAAGCGTGAAGCTTTAGGTGGCACATCACGTGTTCAAGTACAAAAAGCCATTGATGATATCCAATCAGGAGATTGTGATGTGCTAAATGAACAAGTTGTTGGTGCTCCTGGAAAGCAACAAACATCAATAGCGTTAAAACAAGTTAAGCAACGTTTAGATGCACAACGCGCTGCAGCTATGTCTGTGCGTAGAGCAAGAATGTCTGATGTCGATAGTATTTATACATTAACTAGTTTTTGGGCAGAAAAAGGTGAAATTTTACTTCGTTCACGTGACAATATCATTCATGACATTCAAAATTTTGTTGTGGCTGAATTAGATGGCCAAGTAGTGGGCTGTGCTTCATTGTATATCTATCAAACAGGGCTTGCAGAAATTCGTTCTGTAGTTGTTGCACAAACAGCACAAAAACAAGGTCAAGGTGAAGCACTTATTCAATACTTACTTGAATTTGCACACCAAATGGAATTGCAGCAAATTATTGTCTTAACCTATATTCCTCAATATTTCACTCAGTTGGGTTTCAATTTAATTGATAAAAACTCATTAGCTGAGAATATTATAGAAGATAGTGAACCTAGCCCTCATAAAGATCCTGCGGATGAAGTTGCGATGGAATACATTGTTAATCGTTCAGGCACAATTAAAAACAAGTAGTTGCAAAGGAATTTATGAACATCATGGATAATAGCAATATAAACAATGTGAAGTGGTTTAGAAATGCTGCACCCTATATTAATGCGCACCGTGGAAAAACTGTAGTTTTAATGTTTGGAGGTGAGGCTGTTTCTCACCCCAATTTTGCTAATATTATTCATGATATTTCTTTGTTACGAAGCTTGGGCGTTAAACTTGTTGTGGTGCATGGTGCAAGACCGCAAATTGAAGATCGTATGGAACAACGTGGCATTGAGCGTAATATCGAGAAAAATATACGAGTAACAGATGCCGAAACGTTAGTAGCAGTAAAAGATGCTACAGGATCTCTACGCTTACATATTGAAGCTTTGCTGAGTACTGGATTAGTAAATTCACCTATGCACGGTTCACAAATACGAGTTAGTACGGGTAACTTTGTCATTGCAAAACCAATGGGTGTGCGTGACGGCGTTGATTATAAGTATACAGGTAGTGTGCGTAGAATTGATTCTGATGGCATTAATATGCAATTGGATTACGGCTCAATTGTTTTATTGTCTCCTATTGGTTATTCACCTACAGGTGAAGTATTTAATTTAGCTCTTGAAGATGTTGCGGCGCAAACAGCAATTGCGTTAAAAGCAGATAAACTAATCACCTTAACTGAAGATGAAGGATTGTTAGATGAATCTGGCAAGCTCATTCGTAGTTGTAGTGTTAGAAGAGTGACGACTTTACTTGATGAAAAAGATTGCCATGTTCGTCAGTTATTATTACGAGCGATTATTCAAAGTGGTGAAAATGGTGTTGAACGTTGTCATTGTGTGAGCTATCAAAGTGATACGGCTTTATTACAAGAGTTATTTACTCGTGACGGTGCAGGTACATTAATAGCAAAAGATCATAAAGAGCAAATATCAACAGCCACAATCGATGATGTTGCGGGTATATTAGAATTACTGGAGCCACTTGAAGCAGAAGGTATTTTAGTCAAACGCTCAAGAGAGTTACTTGAAGTAGAAATTGACAAATTTACTGTGATTAAAAAAGAAGAGGTAATAATAGCTTGTGCAGCATTATATCCTTATCCAGAAAATGATACAGGTGAAGTTGCTTGTGTTGCTATTCATCCCGATTATCGTAAAGGTAATAGAGGTGTACGTTTAATTCAAGCGTTAGAATTGCAGGCAAAATCACATCACCTTTCTTCAATATTTGTTTTAACCACAGTTAGTGGGCATTGGTTTTTAGAGCAAGGTTTTATTGAGCAACCAATAGAAAAGTTACCCGAAGGGAAAAAAGAAATGTATAACTTTCAACGAAGATCTAAAGTTTACTTAAAAGCACTTTAATAATTTTTCATAAAAAAGCCCAAATAACTTAAGTTATTTGGGCTTTTAAACTCAGTATGAAAGTTAAAGTATAGGACCCGCTTTAACTAACGCTTGACCATTGTCTGTATCGGTAAATTTATCAAAGTTATTGACAAAACGAGAGGCTAAATCTTTTGCTTTGTTTTGCCACTCAGCAGCATCTTGATAAGTATCTCGTGGATCAAGAATGTCAGAATTAACACCGGTTAATGCTGTTGGAACATTTAAATTGAACAATGGTAAGGTGCGAGTATCAGCATCATCAATTGAACCGTCTAAAATTGCATCGATAATCGCACGAGTATCTTTAATAGAAATTCGCTTACCAGTACCATTCCAACCAGTATTTACTAGATAGGCTTCGGCACCAACAGCTTGCATTCTTTTACGCAATACTTCGGCATATTTTGTTGGATGCAAGCTTAAGAAGGCTGCACCAAAACAACTTGAAAATGTAGGTGTTGGCTCCGTGATACCGCGCTCAGTACCGGCTAATTTTGCAGTAAAACCTGATAAAAAGTAATATTCAGTTTGCTCAGGTGTTAATTTAGCTACAGGAGGTAAAACACCGAAAGCGTCAGCTGTTAAGAATATTACTTTCTTAGCATGGCCAGCACGTGATATAGGCTTAACGATATTATCTATGTGATGAATTGGATAAGAAACACGAGTATTTTCTGTTTTTGAATTATCGTCAAAATCAATCTTGCCGTTTGCATCAACTGTTACGTTTTCTAATAATGCGTCACGACGGATGGCATTATAAATATCAGGTTCATTTTCTTTACTGAGGTTGATGGTTTTGGCATAACAACCGCCTTCAAAGTTGAAGACACCATTATCATCCCAACCGTGTTCATCATCACCAATAAGTTCACGTTTTGGATCGGTTGAAAGCGTAGTCTTCCCTGTACCTGATAATCCGAAAAACACAGCTACTTCGCCATCTTTACAAACGTTAGCGCTACAGTGCATTGAAGCTATACCTTTTAAAGGTAAAAGGTAATTCATCATTGAAAACATACCTTTTTTCATTTCTCCGCCGTACCAAGTACCACCGATTAATTGAATTTTTTCTGTAAGGTTAAAGGCAACAAAGTTTTCAGAGTTTAACCCTTGTTCTTTCCAGTTAGGGTTTGTTGTTTTTGCACCGTTCATTACAACGAAATCAGGTTCGTAATCTTTCAACTCTTCATCCGAAGGACGAATAAACATGTTTTTAACAAAGTGAGCTTGCCATGCAACTTGTGTGATAAAACGAACTTTTAAACGTGTATCTTCGTTAGCACCACAAAAAGTATCGACAACAAATAAACGTTGTTCTGATAATTGAGTAGTAACTAATGATTTTAAATGAGTCCAAGTCTCTTGTGTCATGGGCTTGTTGTCATTTTTTCCTTGATCAGACCACCACACGGTATCGCGAGAAGTATCATCGCGGACGATATACTTATCTTTAGGAGAACGACCTGTAAAAATACCTGTATCAACATTGACTGCACCGAGTTCTGTGACAACACCTTTGTCAAAGCCCTCAAGATCAGATTTAGTTTCCTCTGCAAATAACAAATCATATGACGGGTTATAAACAACCTCTGTCGCGTTATTAATGCCGTATTGAGTTAAATCGATAGTTTTTGGCAAAGCAGTCATAGCAAATAAGCTCCTAAAGTATGACGATATATTTAATTTTAATATTCAGGTAATGTTGAGAGCGCAAGTTTAGGTGATTTTCAATCAAAACGAAAGAAAAATTTGTTTCGATGTGAAAGTTTTCAGTATAACTTTCATTTATAATGGAATTAATTTCAATTTATATGAATGGTTATTAAAGGTATTTACAGGGAGGCTAGATAAAACGTAGGAGTTTGGTTTTTCATATTTATTTATAAAATGTAGGAATATACACAAAAAAAATGGAATATCCTTAAATATTCCATTTTTAAAAGTGAAAAAACATTCGAAACGAAAGAAGTTTTCAACAAATAAAACTTGACTAATTAGTTAGAAAATCTCGTCTTGTTCTTCTTTGTTATTAAAAATATCTTGGCTGTTGTCTTTAGTGACGTATTCAGTAGGGATACTTTCTAAAGTAAAATATTCGAAGATGCTTGTTTTATCGGTACGTTTAGTAAGTTTTCCTGTTGCTTTATCTATTCTTACAGACACGATTTTTTCAGGTTGAACAAATGGTTCTGTTGGTAAATCTGCTAAAGCAACCTTCATAAACGAAATCCAAGCAGGTTGTGCTGATTTAGCTCCGAACTCTTTTCCAGAAATTTGATTATCACCAAGATTAGTATTTCTTGTGGAGCTACCTAAATTTCTAGAAGGGTCATCAAATCCTATCCATGAGGTGGTTACTAACCGACGACTAAAACCAGAGAACCAAGCATCTTTGGCTTCGTTTGTTGTTCCCGTTTTTCCAGCAATATCACGACGGTTAAGTTTCCTCCCTCTAAAACCGGTACCTTGCCAACCAGGACTTAATGACCAGTCAGCTCCCCAAATTGCTTCATTTAACGCTTGTGTTATTAAAAACGCATTTTGTGGAGAAATAGCTCGTTCCGCTTTAATTAACGGTAGCTCTTTAGAGAAGCCCTGTGGATCTATAATTGTAGTATCAGTAGTAGCTTGAGAAGAGGGATTTATATTTGCAGTTAAATCTGTATTGTTTTCAATATGGCTACAATCATCACACGCAATAGCTGGATTTGCTTGATAAACAATATTGCCAAATGAATCTTCAATGCGTTCGATGATATAAGGTTCAACTAAAAAACCATTGTTGGCAAAAGTAGCAAAACCAGTCGCGACTTCTAAAGGAGTTAAAGAAGCTGATCCTAATGCAAGTGATTCATCACGTGGAAGCTCATCAGGGGCGAAACCAAAAGAGGCTAAATGAGGAATAATTTTGCTTAACCCTACTTCTCTAAATAATCTTACTGCCACAACGTTTTTTGATTCCGCTAAAGCTCGTTTAACCCTTACCTCACCAGCATATGTAGGAGGTGAATTTTTTGGCCTCCATACTATGCCTGTGCTGTTATCCCATTGATTAATAGGCGCATCGTTAACTAAGGTCGCTAAAGTAAAATTATTTTCTAGTGCTGCAGAGTAAACAAAAGGTTTAATGTTTGAACCGACTTGTCGTTTTGCTTGAGTCACACGATTAAATTGTGATTGTTTAAAGCTGAATCCACCTATGACGGCTTTTATTGCTCCGTTATCAGGTGATAAAGAAACTAATGCTGAGCTAGCTGAAGGTAATTGACTTAAAGAATATTGTTCATTATTTTTGATAACATAAACAATATCAGCATATCTGACAATTTCACTTGCAAGTTCTGGTGAAGTACCTTGTTTATCATCATTAATATATTCTCTAGCCCAAGATAAACCATTCCAATCTATGTAGGCTGTTTCATTGTTAGCGAAGGTGACTTCTATTGATTGTTCGTTAATGTTAGTGACTACTGCAGGAATTAATGGTTGATAACTTTCAATATTTTTTAGTGCATCAGTAATTTCGACAGCATTAAGTGGATCAGTTTCTGATATTGCTAATTCATCACTTTTTTCTTGTTGTGGTCGTAGGTTTTTAATCGGACCTCTATAACCGTGGCGTAAATCGTATGCGAGTAAGTTGGAAATAACAGCATGTTCAGCCGATTTTTGTAGTTTTGACGTTACTGTGGTGAAAACTTTATAGCCACCAGTATAAGCTTGTTCTTTTCCAAATCGATCAACCATTTTTTGATGGGCCATTTCAGCAGCATATGGCGCATTTAATTCAATTTCTGCACCATGTTTTTTTGCAGTTATTGGGGCATTAATTGCTTGTTCGAACTCTTCTCGAGTAATGTAATCTGTTACCAACATTCTTTGTAAAACAATTGCTCGCCTTGCTATAGCTCTTTTAGGACGACTTATCGGATTCATCGTCGAAGGAGCCTTGGGTAAACCAGCCAAAACAGCTATTTGAGCAAGCGATAAATCCTTTACATTTTTATTGTAATAAACTTGTGCCGCTGCACCAAAGCCAAAAGCTCTATGCCCTAATGGTATTTTATTCATATAAAGTGCAAGAATTTCATCTTTTGTGAGTAAACTTTCTATATGAAAAGCAGTAAAAATCTCTCGTATTTTTCTGATGTATGTAACATCTCTACTTAAAAAGAAATTTCGAGCAACTTGCATAGTAATGGTACTTGCTCCCCCTTTATTTTTACCCATGATTTGTCCGAGCACAGCTCTTGTCATTCCAATGGGATCTACACCAAAGTGCATGTAAAAACGATCATCTTCTGTTGCTAAAATGGCATTTATAAGTTGTTTAGGCATTTCTTCAAGTGTTAAGGGGAGCCTTTTCTTTTCACCAAACTGATTCATCAACTGGCCATCAGCACTATAAATTTTCATTGGCGTTTGCCATTGAATATTTTTTAGTGAATCTACGCTGGGAAGTTCGCTACGTAGTGAAAGGTACACGCCTAGCAAGGCTATTAGCCCAATTAGCGATAGAAAAAGACCGATTTTTAGTACATTTTTAAGAGAAAACAAATTTTAATGCTCAATAAAATTTAGAAAAATTGCGGATTATTACTAGTATATCCTTTAAAAGCATGTAATAAATGTATTTATCTGGAAAATATACCTATATTATTATAATAAAATGATTTAGTAGGAAGTTATGCTGAAAAATCTGTTTAAAAAGAAAACCTCTTCGGTTGTAGGGATTGATATTGGATCTCACTCAGCAAAAGCTGTATTAATAAGCCAAGGAGATGAAGGATACGCATTGGAGGCAGTGGCAACTGAGCTTATGCCAAGAGGTGCAATTATCGATAGAGAAATTCAAGACATTGAAGCAGTTGGTAAAGTCATTGCTAAATTGCGAGGTAAAATAACAATGTCTGCTACAGAAGCTGCAGCCGCAGTTTCTGGTCAAACAGTTATCACTAAAGTAATTTATATGGATGTCTCACTTAATGAGCAAGAGCTCGCTAGTCAAATTGAGATTGAAGCCGATAGTTTAATTCCTTATCCTCTTGATGAGGTTAGTCTCGATTTTGAACCTTTAGATGTGAATGAATCTGATCCAACTAAGATTAATGTTTTATTAAGTGCAGCACGAACAGAATCCGTTGAAGCAAGAGTATCGGCATTAGAAGCTGGTGGCTTTACAACTAAAGTTATTGATGTTGAATCTTATGCCGTTAGTCGTTCATATGATTTGATTTTACCTTTACTTCCTGATGATGCTGTCGATAAAACTGTCGCTATTGTTGATATTGGTGCGATGATGACTTTATTTTCAGTAACACATGCTGGAGAGCATTTGCATAGCAGAGATCAAATGTTTGGTGGCGAGCAATACACTCGTTCGATTGTCTCTTATTATAATAAGTCATTTGAAGAGGCTGAAGATGCCAAAGTAAGCAATGACTTGCCCCCAAATTATACTTTTGAAGTACTTGCTCCTTTTCATACAGTTTTAGTTCAGCAAATACGTCGCGCTATTCAAATGTTTTTAACTTCAAGTGGTAAAGAAAAAATTGATTATTTAGTGATTTCTGGAGGCTGTGCTCAAGTCGAAGGTATTCATGATTTACTTAATGAAGAATTAGGTATCCATACAGTAATTGCTAATCCATTTTCTCAAATGAAATTGTCATCATCAATTGACGAACAGGAATTAAATCAAACTGCATCACAATATATGGTTGCAGCTGGTTTGGCATTAAGGAGTTTTTCTTCATGGCACATATAAATTTACTTCCCTGGCGTGAAGAAGCGGAAAAAGTAAAACAAAGGGAATTTTTTACATCGATAACTGCTGTCGCTTTAGGCGCTTTTGCTATTGTATTTTTAGTCAGTCAAATTTATCAAATGCGTATTGATGGTCAAAACAGCCGAAATCAATATCTTAAAAATGAAATTCAAATTTTAGACGCACGTATCAGCCAAATAAAAACGCTTAACGAGAAAAAAAGTGAATTGCAAAAACGTACCGCTGTTGTGGAGCAGCTTCAAAGAAGTCGAAATGTAGGTACGCAAGTACTTGATGAGATTGCTAAAGTTGTACCTTCAGGGATCTATCTTATTAAGATGGAAAAGCAAGGAAACAGTTTACAATTATTTGGGAAAAGTGAATCAAATAACCATTTAGCAAATATGATCAGGAAAATTGAAAGCTCCGATTTATTTACCGACGCTGTTTTAGATTCTATCACTGCAAATGATGCTCAGAGTAAATTACTCAGTGATTTTAAAATGCGTGTCAGGATAAAAGGTCTGACAGGAGCAACTGACGCTCAAGGAGTAAGCCAGTGAATATAGATTTTTCACAATTTGATAATCTTGAATTAGATAATATTGCTCAATGGCCACCTCTTGCAAAAGGTGTCTTTGCTGTATTTATCGCGGTTGTCGTGATTGGATTAGGTTATGTGTTACTAATTAGTGATAAACTTACACAATTAGACCGAGTCGTTGCGGAAGAGGTTACATTAAAACAACAATATCAAGCTAAATATCATATTTCAGCGAACTTAGAACTCTTTAAACAGCAGATGATTGAAGCAGAAAGTTTATTTGCAAAACAACTTAAAAGCCTTCCAGAAAGTCATGAAACACCTGGTTTACTTGATGATATTACTTTTGTAGGTACTACCAGCGGTCTTAATTTTGTGAAATTAAATTGGCAACCAGAAATCACACAAGAAATATATATTGAATTACCTATCGATATTGAAGTGATAGGGACTTATCATGAGTTTGGTAACTTCGTCAGTAAAATTGCAGGTTTACCTCGAATAGTAACATTACATGATTTTGATATTGATATTAATAAAGAAGCTAATGGTCAGTTAAATCTGAAGCTGCAAGCAAAAACGTATCGTTATTCGGAGGCTAAAGTACAATGAAGAAAATAGCCATTATTATACCATTGCTTTTTGTCACAGGATGTTTTGATGATACTAGTGATTTAAAAGTGCATATTGAACAGGTGCAGGCAAATACACCGAAATCAATACCTCCAATGCCATCAGTACCTGTTTTTAATCATTTTGACTATTCAGTTAAATCGCTACGTAGTCCTTTTGATATACCAAGACCAGAAGCTATCCAAGAAAAAATTCAGCAAATGTCAGGGTGTTTAAGCCCAGATCCTCGTCGTAGAAAACAACCTTTAGAAAAGTTCTCATTAAGTGATTTAACTATGAGAGGAACTTTAGGGGAATTAGGAATAACTTGGGCGTTAGTTGAGGCATCTGATGCTACATTGCATCGAGTTGCTGTAGGAAATTATCTTGGCCTATATCATGGAAGAATCACAGATGTAAGCCAGAATAATGTTAAAGTAATTGAATTAATTCCAGATGGTGCAGGCTGCTGGGTTGAACGCGAAACTGTTGTCGCTATGGTTGAATCAGGTTCAGAGGGGCAAAGGAAGTGATGTTGAAATTTTATCGAAAAAATAAAAAATTAAAAATAAGTTTGAGTAAACAGTTTGTTATTTTGTTAACAACTACTCTTTTGTCTTTATCCACTATAGGTGCTGATTTAACCAGTGTTAGTTATAACACGGTGCAAAATAATGAGATAGAAATCGTTTTTTCTCTATCTGATAACATTTCTTCACAACCTGTTATTAAAACATCTGTGAATCCAGCACGCATAGATATAACTTTTGATGCGGAAGACTTTAATAAAGAATTAATGAAAACGACAGTTTCTCACGCTGGAGTGAAGGATATCTCTGTTCAGAAATTAGCGGGAAAAGTTGTTGCTTCTGTTCATTTAGACCAACTATCAATGTTTGATGTTAGTCATAATGAAAATCAATTAACCTTACTTTTAAATAAAGGCACTTCAAATTATTTAGGAAACTTAAGCCCAGTAAGTTCTGAATTTATTAATAATATAGCTTCAATTGACTTTAAACGAGGGCAAGGTAATGAAGCGCAATTACTCGTTCATCTCGATGATAGTATGGTCGCTGTTGATGTAAGTGATCGTTTAGGAAAAGTTTTTATTGAATTTCATAACACTCAAATTTTAGATGACTATTTATATACTTTAGACGTTACTGATTTTGGCACTTTGGTAAAAGGCATTGAGACTTTTAGAGATGGAAAGAATGCTCGTTTGGTCGTTGATATTGCGGGTAATTTTACTTTTAAGCATCAACAATTAAATAATGTGTTTTCTTTAACCGTTACCGAAAAAGTTAAAGTACCTGGATATTTAGGTGATTCAGAAGATTTCTCTGGTCGTGCTATTTCTTTAAATTTTCAAGATATTTCAGTAAGAACAGTGCTTCAGATTATCGCTGATTATAATGGTTTTAACCTTGTTACCAGTGATACGGTTAATGGAGATATTACTTTAAGATTAGATGGGGTACCTTGGGATCAAGCTTTAGATATAATCTTAAAAGTTAAAGGCCTAGATAAACGTATGGAAGGCAACATTCTCATGGTTGCTCCTAGTGATGAACTTGCAGCGCGAGAAGCTCGCGAGTTGCAGGCGAAGCAACAGGTTGCTGAATTGGCTCCGTTATATTCTGAATATGTGCAAGTTAATTATGCAAAAGCACTTGAATTTGCTGCTTTGATAAAAAGTGAGGACAACTCTATTTTATCTTCTCGAGGCAGTGTTAGTGTTGATGAAAGAACTAATACGTTATTGATTCGTGATACGGCGAAAAGTATTGAAGATATTAAACGAATGGTCAGTGTATTAGATATCCCTGTTCGTCAAGTTGTTATTGAGTCACGAATGGTGACGGTGAAGGACAATATTAATGAAGAATTAGGTATTCGCTGGGGTGTGACTGACACTGACGGTGAATATGCTACTTCAGGTGGGCTTGGAGGTGCAAATTCTGCTAATGCTGGAATTATACCTGCTTTGGCCGACAGGCTTAATGTAAATTTACCTGTTGCTAATCCTGCCGGAAGTATTGCCTTTCAAGTGGCGCGTTTAGCTGATGGTACAATTCTCGATCTAGAATTAAGTGCCATGGAAAAAGAAAATAAAGGTGAGATAATTGCCAGTCCTCGTATAACAACGGCAAACCAAAAAGAAGCTTATATTGAACAGGGTGTAGAAATTCCATACCAAGAAGCAGCTTCAAGTGGTGCTACAGCTACTCAATTCAAAAAAGCAGTCTTAAGTTTAACAGTAACTCCTCATATTACTCCTGATGATAGAATTATTCTTGATTTGGTTGTTACGCAAGATACGGTTTCTGACGTTCAAAGTGGTTCTGCTCCAGCAATTGATACACAAAGAATAGGTACACAAGTTTTAGTGAATAACGGTGAAACGATAGTACTTGGCGGTATTTATCAACAAGCTATTATAAGCAGTGTATCTAAAGTACCCGTCTTGGGAGATATCCCATATTTTGGCTGGATGTTTAGAAATAGTAATAATTTTAATGAGAAAAAAGAATTATTAATTTTTGTTACACCACGCATAGTTACTGAAAGATTTTAAATTATTTGCAAGTAAGCTGTAGTTTTGTACATTGCTTACTTGCAATTCATACCCAACAATTGCGATAATTACGCCCTTAAAATTTTCGAGGGAGGTTCCCTCTTACCTGTAAACGCAATTTATAACGAGTATTAAGTTAGTCTCATGGCAGAAAAACGTAACATTTTCCTAGTAGGACCTATGGGTGCTGGTAAAAGCACAATAGGAAGAGAATTAGCTGATAAGCTTCATTTAGATTTTTTTGATTCTGATCAGGAAATAGAGCGCCGCACAGGTGCAGACATCGCTTGGGTATTTGATCTTGAAGGGGAAGAAGGCTTCCGCAAAAGAGAAGAAACAGTTATTGATGATCTATCAGAAAAACAAGGGATTGTTTTAGCAACTGGTGGCGGTTCAGTGATTAGTGATATCGTTCGAAATCGCTTATCTGCACGCGGTATTGTGGTTTATCTTGAAACAACAATTGATAAACAAGTTGCTAGAACTCAGCGTGATCGTCGTCGTCCATTATTACAAACATCTGAAGAGCCACGTAAAGTATTAGAAAACTTGGCTGTTGAACGAAATCCTCTTTACGAAGAAATTGCTGATGTTATTGTTCAAACTGATGACCAAAGCGCAAAAGTTGTTGCTAATAAAATCGTTGAACGTCTAGATTTTTAATCATATGACAACCCTTAAAGTTGATTTAGGCGAGCGAAGTTATCCAATATATATAGAAAGCAAATTATTGAATGAAAATAATTTGCTTTCTGAACATATCCGTTCAAAACGTGTTTGTATAGTGACTAACGAAGTTGTCGCTCCTCTTTATTTAGATGTTTTGAAAGATAAACTTACAAACTATCAAGTAGATGAAGTTATTCTTGCCGATGGCGAAGGTGAAAAAAACCTAGCTAATTTTGACAAAATTATGTCTCACCTATTAGCAAACACCCATGGACGAGATTCGACATTAATTGCTTTAGGTGGCGGAGTTATTGGTGATATTACTGGCTTTGCAGCCGCATGTTATCAGCGCGGTATAGACTTTATTCAAATTCCTACGACATTGTTATCACAAGTTGACTCTTC
This sequence comes from Colwelliaceae bacterium, assembly GCA_023954655.1. Lineage (GTDB taxonomy): Bacteria > Pseudomonadota > Gammaproteobacteria > Enterobacterales > Alteromonadaceae > Thalassotalea_H. Next base: position 1,921 of record JAGSHH010000049.1, on the reverse strand, counting down.
AGTTGGTGGAAAAACAGCTGTGAATCATCCTTTGGGTAAGAATATGATCGGAGCGTTTTATCAACCTAAAGCGGTGATCATTGATATCGATAGTTTAGCAACTCTTCCTAAAAGAGAATTTTCAGCGGGTATGGCTGAAGTCATTAAATATGGAATTTTAGGTGATGGTGAGTTTTTTACATGGCTAGAACAACATAGACATGAAATTAAGGCTGGTGAACAATCAATTCTTATTTCTATGATTGAACGTTGCTGTCAATGTAAGGCTGATATCGTTTCTGCAGATGAAACTGAAGCTGGAGTTCGAGCTTTATTAAACTTAGGTCATACCTTTGGTCATGCTATTGAAGCTGAACAAGGATACGGGAAATGGCTGCATGGTGAAGCTGTTGCTACTGGCATGGTACTTGCTGCTAAGCTTTCAGTAGCAATGAATTTGCTTGAAGCGTCAGAACTTCGTCGTATTGAAAAATTATTAACTGATTTTGATTTACCGTTAATTGCCCCTGAAACTATGGGCTTTAATGAGTTTATTAAACATATGCGTCGTGATAAGAAAAACATAGGTGGAAAACTACGTTTGATTATCCCAACAGCAATCGGAAAATCAGTCATGCGTGATGATATTAATGAGGACATGCTTCAACAAATTCTGTAAAAATTACAGAAAGGTGAAATATGTCTTCTTTAGCGCAAGCTCTTGAAACCCCAATACAACCAGAAAGTGTCACGACGATAAGTGCTATAGCACGTGTCGATTACATTTTTCGCTTTTCAAAACAAGCTGTAATGGTTGTCGATGAGCAAATAACACTTTGTTCAAGCGTCGGCAGTCAATTTCTCAGTAATTTACCCCCTGAACAAAATGCTGCCTATATTACGATGTCAGCTAAGTTAAATGATTTACAAGTTCGTTGTAGGATCATTGAACAGCTTTTTGGAAATACACTTTTTGACCCAGAACAGTCCGTTGCGGTTAGTTTAATTAATTTAGTAAAAAAACATAAACAAGCTGTTAGCATTGTCATTGATAATGCTCATTTATTATCTTTACAGTTAACTCATGAGTTATGTCAACTTGCTGAAATAGCAAAAAAATCTGAACAACAAATAAATATTCTGATGTTATCAACGCCGCTGGGCGGTTTAAAAGTCAGTCAAAACCAATCGTTGTTCCATAAGAAGCTATCTATTATCTCAGCTCAAACAGGCCAACTGGTATCACATAATTCTAAACAGTTTAAACCTCAAATAAATTATCTATCCCTGACACCCTTAAAAAAATGGTTAATCTTTTTTTTATGTCTTTCGATTATCGCTGCTGGAAGTATGTATTTACTCTTTAAACGTGATGTTTTTAGCTTCAGTAAAGTAATTAATGACAATGCAGAAGTTCAAACTGCAAAAGAAAAAAGTATTGCAGGGGGGCCTTCTGAAAAATTTGTTTTAGATAACACGAAAGTATCTTTAGAAGAATTAAACATTCAACCTGCATCAGTAAATGACATTTATATTTCACTGGTCGGAAAAGTTGATAATAAAGTAACTTTTCCTACTGAATTGCCTGAAAAGGCCGAACCGGTGGATATTATGAATGCGATTGAAGCACTTTCAATGTTAGATAATAAAGTTGAAGAGTCTGAGGCTGTAAAGTCTGAAGAGAATACTAAAGATGTAGGATTGACTGATGATCATATTATTTCTGATGAATTAACGGTTCACCAAATAAACGAATTATCGCAACCTAGTGATGTTGAAACTTCCCAGACTCTAATTACATCTTTAAGTGATAAAGGGCTAACTGAAAATAATATAAAAAATGTTAGCCAAGACCTTACTATTTCAAAAGAAGAAGTAAGCTACTTTCAAAATCAGCAGCAAGGTTTTGTTATTCAAATTGCAGGTTTTACACAGAAAAGTG
>JAGSHH010000163.1 GCA_023954655.1 Colwelliaceae bacterium | reverse complement strand
ACTTAGTAAATAAATTAGATTGTGATGAACAAGCTAAGCTAGACTGGAGTCATTATTGGATGGGAACTGGTTTTGCCGCAATAGAAAAGAAATTAGAAAAAACAGCTGGTTTATATTGTTTTGGTGATCAAGTGACAATTGCTGATATATGTTTAATTCCGCAAGTTTATAATGCAAACCGTTTTAAACTCGACATGACTTTATTTCCACTTATTAATGGAGTTGTTGAGCGCTGTAATCAGCTCCCTGCATTTATTAAAGCTATACCAGAAAATCAAGAGGATTCAATATAAATAGTTCAGTATATCTTTGGCCGTATTGACCTGTTTTAAATATTAATTGTATCAATTGATTAAATGTACTTGCATCAATGTAAAAAAAACGTTGCAATAGCTTCTATAATTTCTCCATAAAGTAAAGTTAAGTCATTTCAATATTGCAATATGAATAATACTTTCGTTTTAAGGTAAATATGGAACATTCTCAATCAACATCACAATCTACGGTTCCTTGGGGGATCATTGTTGGGATCATAATTGTTATTATCACATTACTTTGGTTTATCCTTTCAGAAGAAGAGCCTGAACCTGTTGTTATCCAGGAACCAGTGGTTGAAGAAGTATTAGAATCTCAGCCGATTTTAGAAACAGAAATAATTGAACCTGAAGTAATTACAGAAGAAGTTGAAACGATTATAGAAGAAACTGTTGAACCAGAGTTACTTATACCAACACTTGATGAAAGTGATACTTGGCTTGAAGAGAAACTTCCTTCTATTACATGGAGAAAAGAACTATTAAAGTTAATTATTGATGATGACATGATCCGTAGAGTCGTTGTTTTTACTGATAACTTCTCTCAAGGTATATTGGCTTATGAGCATAGCCCTCTGATTAAACCTACTGCAGTATTTTCTGGTCGTGAAATAAATGAAAATGGAAAAGTAATTATTAAATGGGATGAAACTTCTTCTCGACGCTTTAGTTTATATGTTGATTTACTTCGTTCTATTGATAGTGAAACATTAGTAAGCTGGTATTTTGAATTAAAACCTTTATTTGATGAAGCTTATCGTGAACTAGGTTATCCAGAAGAAAACTTTACTGATATTTTACAAGACGCAATTACTAAAGTTCTTGATATGGAAATACCTAAAGAACGCCTTGAGCTTGTTAGACCGAGTGTAATGTATCAATACAAAAATGAAGAAATTGAAAGTCTAGATGATGCAGATAAATTAATGCTGAGGTTAGGGAAAGAAAATTTACTTGTAATAAAATCTGTATTACTTGAAATCAGTGAAAAAATTGCAAGAGAAAATAATTAGGTATTTGTATTGTTACCCATAATTCCTACTTGTATTCCACAGACCCAATACCGATTTCTCAGGTTTTTAGCTGAGAAATCACTGGCACTTACAGGGTGGAATATCACTGGTCGTTTTCCTCAAAAAAGCAAATTTATCCTTGCTGTAGCACCACATACTTCTAATTGGGATTTTATTATTTCAATGTTAGTAATGCTGGCGTTAAACCTTAAAGTTACCTTTATGGGTAAGAGCAGCATATTTGTCTGGCCAGTTAAGGGACTATTGATAAAATTAGGTGGGGTTGCTATTGAACGTAATCACCCTAATGGTATCGTTGGGCAGATGGTGTCGTTATTCAACGACCGTCATTGTATGGTGTTAGGTTTGTCTCCAGAAGGTACGCGTAGTAAAACTAAAGAATGGAAAACAGGTTTTCTCATTATTGCTTCTAAAGCCAATGTGCCAATTGTACCAATAAGTCTTGATTTCAAAAAAAAAGAAGTAAAGATAAATAACGAGTATTATGTAGGTAATGATATTGACCAAGCATTGATAGAAGTTAAGGGAGTTTTTGCTGATGTTTGTGCAAAAAATCCGCACTTAGTTTGATTTCCTTTAGATATGCTTGCATCACTCTTTAGGATTAGGGATAATCATCGGCGCTAAATAAGCAGTTCTATGGTGACCCTTTCGGTCCCTTCGCAATGATACTCTGTGAACTCGGCCAGGTCCGGAAGGAAGCAACCGCAGCAGACGACTCATGTGCCGGAGTGTGGCTGATTGGGTTGCCACCCAATTTTACCTAATTCCCTAATTTATCGTCCCTTATAAAATAGTTGTTTCCTTTATTTCATTTGTTTATATTATTGTACATAAATATAATAAGGAAATTTAATGTCTATCGATGCTGTAGTAGAACCTGGAATTGCCAAGGAAGAAGAAGTATTTGATATATTTGAGCTCCTTCCTGGAAAAATGCTAGATATTCAAATTAATCACCCAGTACAAGTTCGACTAAAAGTACCTTTGATTGGTTATGAGCTTGGAAGCTATATTATTCTTAAATATCCTAATGTTCCTAGAACAACAAGTTATAATGATGTACTTGTTGAAGGCAATGTAGTTGTTGTTAGGTATTTACTGGAAGGAGATAGGGGCTGCTGTTTTGCTTTTCGTTCAACAATTAGGACTATTACTCAAAAACCTGAAAAATTTTTAATATTAACCTACCCTAAAAAAATTGAAAATCGTCAACTTCGTTTGCATCAACGGATCAGTATGCACCTTCCTGCAGCAATCTCTCTTAATGAACCAGATCAAAGCAATGTGAGAATTAATGGTGTAATTGGTGATTTATCATTGAAAGGCTGTGGTTTTACATTTAAAGCGGATAGTGAAGCTATTAAAGTGAATAAACGGAGTATTTTTGTGTGTATTGCTCATCACACTAAAGGCGAAATACTTATCCCTGCTAAAGTCTGTAATAGCAGGAACGAGCAAGGGAAAGTAAATGTTGGTATTCAATTTGAAGAAGGGGATAAACAAGTAGCATCATTATTGGAGCACTTGTTTATCGATAAAAGTAGTTTGTAATAACTAGTTGTTATGCAACTTCATAAATTCTAATGATTTATTAATAGCTACTTTTACATTGCTTTCCATTTCAAAACGTTCTGATGCAGGTAAATAAAATGCCATATCCACTTCATGTCTAATATATCTATTCGGTAGTTGATTTAATACAACACAAGTTAAGTCTGCAATAAAATCAGCATCGTATGTTTCTTCAAGCTTTAGAGCCGCAAAATTTTGAACCACTAATTTTTCATAATAGTTATGAATATCATCTGAAATTTTCATATTTAACCTCTAGAATATATTTTATAATAAGCCTACTGCTAGATGTCATAAAAAGCTAATGATTTTCATTAGAAATAAATGAAATTATTAATTTTTTACCATGATATAGATAGTTAACGCTTTTCACTCATTTCTATTTGTCTTTCAATTTTTGATATAGCTTGTCGGCACCTACCTAAACGTTGATGTAAAACAAGTAATTCGTTTGATAATTTATCTTTGTTTTTTAGAGTTGATTGAGTCAATACTATTTGTTTTTCTTCTAACATTTCCAGTAAACGCCTTTCAAACTCATGGGTTTCAGCTAGTTTTTGATATAGAGATTGAATAGGTTGTAAAAAAGATTGGGCAGCTTTACGATACTTTTTCTTTTTTAGATTCTGAATATGCTGTTTTGAAGCTTTGTTTTGTACATCATTAGCATTGATAGCACTAATTATCGCTGATATTTGCTGTTCAATCAGTTCTAATCTAGCATAAGAAAATTGCACTTTTTTTAAGTTGATCAAATGGTTTAATTCATTAGTTTTATTTTGTACTTCAGCTACATATTCAACTAACTTATCACTATTAGTGATAAAAAGAGCTTCAGAAAATATAGCGTTATCTTTTCGTAGAGAGAATGACCTATTTTTACTATTGAGTGTATCAATCTTATTAGCTTGTTGATGCAAAGAAGCTAATACATTTTGAATTTTATCTAATGAGGATATCGTCATAATCAGCTATTTGTTAGATCCAAGCGTGGTAACCTAAATTAATAGACATACCAATGACGACAGTGATGAAAACTGGACGAATAAATTTATTTCCAAATTTAATGGCCCAATGTGCACCAACCCATGCTCCCAACATAATAAAAATACCCATAGCAATACCAACTAATAAATTGACATAACCGAGATAAATAAATGTTAATAAGCTGAAAAAATTACTGATAAAATTTGTCGAGCGAGCTAAGCCACAACTGAGTAAAATATTTATTTTATATAAAGCACTTGATGAAGATGTCCAAAATGCGCCAGTTCCGGGCCCTGCAACCCCATCATAAAAGCCTAAAGTAAAACCTTGAGTTGCTTGTTTAAATATTAGCTTTGACGATTTATTTGGAAGTCCTTGATCATTATACACAGTACCTTTAGCGAGTAATGTATAGAACGCAGTTGAAATAATTAATATTGGTAATGCTTTATCTAAAAAATCAATGGTTAAAAATTTAACTATTACAGTGCCTAATACAGCTCCAATTGCTGTGAAAATTAAGGATGTTTTCCAAAATGATATATCAAAAAGTTTTTTTCGATAAAAGGTGACTGATGCCGTTAAAGATCCAAAAGATGCAGCTAATTTATTAGTGCCTAAAGCTATATGAGGAGGAAGGCCTGCGGTTAATAAAGTGGGAACTGTTAACATTCCACCTCCGCCAGCAATAGCATCAATCATACCTGCAAGAAAGCCGACACTACATAATGTTATCCATAATTCCAAATCTAATACAACTTCCATTAATGGTAACATTTCCAAGTTTATAGCAATTAATTTAGGAGTCTAACATATTGTCTATTGAACAGAACTAGCAATTCTTTGAAATTTATAAAGTGAATTAACCTCGGTTTAATTAATTTATTTCCCTTAAAGTATGTATGAAAATTTTCGGATTGTGAAAATGTGTATAAAAATGGTGATATAACTGAATGATTATATTTTTGATAAACTAAACAATAAAAATATAAAAATAGGTTATTTACTTGTTTTTTAAAGTAATTATTTTGTTTTTGTGTGGTTCTAAAAGTGTAAACCAATATCTCACTAAAGAATAATATTTGACTTACTACGAACAACTTAGTAAAACATAAGCAGCAAGTATTTTACTCATAATTTAGGGGTTGTTTTAATTGTTAATGATAACGGCAAGCTAATAACTTGTTGGTTGGTTATTACAAAATAGGCTAATTTATAAACTATATTATTAAATTAGCTGCCTTTTTACTATGTTCAGTTGACATAAACTCTGTCGTCTGGGAATATTGCATGGTTTTATTCTAGAGAAATTAAAACTTAAAAATGGCAGATTATTAAATTTGCGTTAACAATAATATTTGTTATCAAAATTAAATAGCAACGGTTGGGAACTATGTCCAAATTAAGCAAGAAAAGCCTTATCGCATCAACGATAATCGGCTCATTAGCATTAACAGCAAGCACTTTTGCTTCTGCAGATGCATTAACTGAACTACATAAAGCGGAAGCTAAGATATTTAAAGCTTCTGAAAAATCACAAAATAAAATCGATAATATCTATGAGCAAACATTAGAGTTATTAGCTGATTACCGTAATACGGTTGATGAAGCTGAGATTTTATCTGGTTATAACGATCATGTTCAGCTTATGGTTGATGATCAGAATGCCAATATCAAATCACTTGAAAAGCAAATTGCTGGTATCGATAAAACTAAGCAAGGTGTTGTTCCACTAATGTACAAAATGATTGACACTTTAGAAAAGTTTGTTGATTTAGATGTACCAATGAACATCACTGCTCGTAAAGAGCGTATCCAAGGTTTACGTGATGTAATGGGCAATTCAAATGTTTCTGTTTCTGAGCAATTTCGTTTAGTACTTGAAGCGTATGAAATTGAAGCTAATTACGGTACTGTTTTCGGTGTTTATCAAGCGGAATTAGATTTCGGTGGTCAAACACTAACTGCTGACTTCTTACATATGGGACGTATTGCTTTTGTTGCACAATCTCTTGATATGAAAAATGCATGGGTTTGGAATAACGAAACTCGTTCATGGGATGTGTTAGACGATGAGTACCTTAAACCTATCACTGACGGTATTCGCATGGCTCGTAAGCAATTACCACTAGATTTAACTAAATTACCAGTATTTGCAGCAGGAGCTAAATAATGAAAAAAGTAATTAATTTTGTATTGCTTGCTGCTTCAATGACAGCCGGTATTGCGACTTCAGCAAATGCTAATGATTTGAACGAGCTTTTAAAGCAAGTTAAAGCAGATCGTATTTCTGAAGCAAAAATAGATAAAAAACGTGAAGCTGAATTTACTTCTGCACGTGCTGATAAACAAGCTTTATTAAACAAAGCTAAAAAGCAACTTGCTAATGAGCAAGCGCGTAACAAGCGTTTAACTAAAGAGTATGCAGCTAATGAAATTACTTTATCGCAAAAAGCTGTTGAACTTGACAATGCTAAAGGCACTTTAGGTGAAATGTTTGGTGTGAGTCGTGCAGCAGCAGCTAACGCTTACGGTCAAATTGCTACGTCAATTGTTAGTGCTGAGTACCCAGGTCGTGGTGAAGCGTTAGATTCAATTGCTAATGCGAAAGCTATTCCTGAGTTAGAGCAGCTTGAAGAATTGTGGTTTGCTTTGCAAACTGAAATGACGCAATCAGGTGAAATTTCACAATTTACTGCTGAAGTAACTAACTTAGATGGTTCTAAATCAACTGAAAGTGTAACTCGAATTGGTACTTTTAACCTTGTTTCTGAAAATGGTTATTTGAACTACAACGATGAAGTAGGCCAAATTCAACCTTTAGCTAAGCAACCTGCAGGTTATATCGCTGGTACAGCTTCTAGCTTTTTCGGTGAAACTTCTGGTTATTCTCCACTTTATGTCGATCCTTCACGTGGTGCTATCTTAACGTTAGAAACTCGTAAGAAAACATTAGAAGAGTTCTACCATCAAGGTGGAACAGTTGGTTATGCAATCACTGTTTTACTTATCATTGGTCTATTAATAGCTCTTGAGCGAGTTGTTGTTTTAGGTGCTGTTTCTTCTAAAATGAAGGCTCAACAGAAAAACCTTGATCAACCAAATAGCAATAATCCATTAGGACGTTTATTAGCGGTTTATCATGAAAATAAAGACGCTGATGCTGAAACTTTAGAACTGAAATTAGATGAAGCTATCTTGCGTGAAACTCCAACGGTTGACCGTGGTATTAGCTTGATTAAAATGTTCGCAGCTATTGCACCATTAATGGGTCTATTAGGTACAGTAATCGGTATGATTATGACTTTCCAAACGATCACATTATTTGGTACTGGTGACCCGAAAATTATGGCGGGTAACATTTCATTAGCACTTGTAACAACTGCTCTTGGTCTTATCGCTGCATTGCCTTTAATTTTAGTACACAGCATTGTTGCTGGTCGTAGTAAAGCTGTTCTTCATAAATTAGACGAGCAAAGTGCTGGTTTAATTGCTGCAATCGCAGAGAAGGAGTCTAAATAATGTTATTCCTGATAGAGCTTATAGAATCTGTCAGGAGTTTTGTTGCAACTGGCGGTAATGTACTTTATTTTGTCGCCTTTGCACTCTTATTGATGTGGATTATGATGGTTGAACGTTATTGGTTCTTAGCATCAGTTTATCCGAAAATGCGTGATGAAATTGTCGCAAATTGGGAAGCACGAACTGATACAACCTCATGGTATGCTCATCGAATTAGAGATACATGGATCTCCGAAACGGCAGAATTACTTGAACGTAATATGATTACGATTAAAACTTTGGTGGCAATGTGTCCACTGATAGGTTTACTTGGTACGGTAACGGGTATGATTTCAGTTTTTGAAACTATGGCTCAACAAGGTACAGGTAACCCTCGTCTAATGGCTTCTGGTATTTCAATGGCAACAATTCCTACTATGGCAGGTATGGTTGCAGCATTATCAGGTGTGTTTTTTAGTACAAGATTAGACGCAAAAGTTAAACTAGCAAAGGCTAAACTGGTTGACAGTTTACCTCATCACTAGAGAGAGATT
>JAGSHH010000008.1 GCA_023954655.1 Colwelliaceae bacterium | reverse complement strand
TGGAAAGATCAAGGCCAAGCATTAGATGTTGCCTTACATGTTGGAACATTATTAGCGGTGGTACTTTATTACCGTAAAGAAGTGGGTACTATGGCTGTTGCATGGTTTGGTACTGTAGGAGTTGGCCCTGAAAAAAATAATAAAACCTCTTTTGATGGAAGATTAGCGTGGTGGATTTTGCTGTCTTCAATTCCATTAGGAGTAGTTGGGTTTCTAGGTAAAGATTTTATTGAAGAGCATTTAAGAAGTGCTGCAGTTATCGCTGCAACTACATTGTTGTTTGGACTTTTACTTGGTTTTGCTGATATTAAGGCGAAAGAAAATGTTTCTATTGAAAAGCTGGGCTTTAAAGGTGCGATGATTATTGGTTTAGCACAAGCTCTTGCATTAATACCTGGTACTTCACGTTCAGGTATTACCATGACATTAGGAATGATGCTGGGGCTAACGAAAGAAAATGCGGCACGATTTTCTTTTTTACTTTCAATCCCTGCGATTGTAATGACTGGTGGCTATTTAACGTATAAGTTAATTACGTCTGCCGAAGCGGTAGATTGGCAAACATTAGGATTAGGCAGTGTGTTAGCTTTTGTAAGTGCTTATGCTTGTATTCATTACTTCTTAATTTTGGTTGGAAAAATAGGGATGATGCCTTTTGTCATTTATCGTTTAATATTAGGAATAGGGTTGGTCTGGTTTATTACAAATTAAGTCCTAATCTTTTATTTCACTTCTAAACGCGCTTCATGCGCGTTTTTTATTACCAATCCACACCTTTCAGTTAACGTAAACGTCAAATAAAAGGTGTGAATTATTTAAACTTTGTTTACTATATACGTATATAAAAAATTTTATTGGATATGAGTAACCGTTATGAATCTTTCGTTAACTGAAGAACAGGTAATGATTCAGGATATGGCACGAAAATTTGCTGAAACAGAATTAGCTCCTGTGGCAGCTGAACTTGATGAAACACAAAACCAAGAAATTTTTCTCAATAATCTTGCTCAGTTAACAGAATTAGGGTTTATGGGATTAAATATAAAAGCTGAGTACGGTGGTGTAGAAGCTGGTTCTGTTGCTTTTAGTTTAGCAATCACTGAAATTGCACGAGCATGCGCTTCAACTGCGGTCACTACATCAGTTACTAATATGGTAGCAGAAGTAATTCAAGCGATTGGAAGTGAAGAGCATAAACAAACTTATTTACCAAAATTATGTAGTGGTGAATATAAAGCTGGGGCATTTTGTTTAACCGAAAGTGGTGCGGGCTCTGATCCTGCAGGTATGAAAACAACAGCAGAATTAGACGGTGATGAATTTATTCTTAATGGTAATAAACTCTATATAACCAGTGCAAGTTTTGCTGACGTCTTTGTTGTTTGGGCGGTTACTGATGCAAGTGCTCCTAAAGGTAAAGGCATCTCTTGTTTTTTAGTTGAAGCTTCTACTCCAGGTATCACGGTTAGCAAAGCTGAAGAAAAGATGGGACAAAAAGCATCGCCAACCAATGAGGTAAGTTTTTCAAATTGTCGAGTACCTAAAAATGCATTGATGGGTGGTGAAAACAAAGGCTTTGCTGTTGCTGTTGGTGAATTAGCTGGAGGTCGAATCGGTATTGGTTCATTAGCTTTAGGTATAGGTTTAGCCGCGATGGACTATGCTCGTGAATATATTAAAGAACGTAAGCAGTTTAATCAGCCCCTCTCAAATTTTCAGGGATTACAATGGAAATTAGCAGACCGATATACTGAATTAGAAGCTGCTCGTTTGTTATTAATGCAAGCTGCTTATACTAAAGAACAAGGATTACCTTTTGGCAAAGCGGCATCAATGGCAAAATTATTTGCAGCTGAAAAAGCCAATACTGCTTGTTATGATGCGCTGCAATTGATGGGAGGAGCAGGTTATATTAAAGAGTACCCCCTAGAACGATTAGCAAGAGATGTACGTGTCACTTCAATTTATGAAGGAACAAGTGAAATTCAAAAAGTAATCATTTCCAGAGAGTTACTAAAAGAAATTTAATTGACAAACAAGAGACAATAATTAATTAATTTGCCACCAAGTTAGCCAAAATTGTAAAAATCGATACATCATATGTGATATGAAAAGCAAAGCCATTAGAGGGATAAGTTTTATGGTTGCTTCAAGTTTAGAGCATGAATAAGCATTTTTTTGTGAGCACCATATAAAAGACATAACACCTATTAATAAAATGGTGAGGTATTGCTCTCTAAGCATGGAAGAAGAGGGTATAATCCAGAAAATAAAGTTGAAGAAATATTTACATAAAATAGGCCATATAAGAATAAATGCATAGATGTTTAAAGCAAACATTATATGATCTTGCAAATAGTAATTTTTTTGGAAGTTAATTAAAGGCAATAATAAAGCGAATAAAGGTACACTGATAATTATTACTGATTTTGCTATTGTGTCAGACATAGCGTCATATTTTAATTGAACAGTTTTAAATTCTGGGCTTTTAAATTTGGCTATTTTTTCAACTTCAGGTTGAATTAAAGCTTGATAGGGTTGATGTAATTGTTCTACAAGAGATAAATTAAAGTCTGTCATAGGACTGCTTAAAAAATATATTAAGTTAAATATAAAAAATAAAGAAATTAATGAAAAATATTTCTTTCGTCGACCCAAGTGAAAATCGTGAACTTGTTTTCCTGGCATAAAGAAAAAATTCTTTAATGTCATGAAAATTTTACTATCCAATGAAGTAATTTCACTGACAAAAGCTTCACTTATAAACGCCAGAGAACGAGTGTTTTTATTAAGTTTTTGTTCCCCGCATAAATGGCAAAAATTTCCATTTAATTTAGCTTCGCAATTTTTACAAAAGTCAGGTTTATTATTCATTTAACGGTTCTTCAAAAGTTTGGTTGTTTTTATTATCACCTTCAAGGGTTGATATAGAGTTTTTTCCCTGGTTTTTTGCTTGATACATAGCGTTATCAGCAGAAATAAACCAATCATCTGCAGAGTCTTTACTATGTAGCTCTGCAATACCAATACTACAGGTTACGTGAGGGAATGAATCATTCTTTATTGTTCCTAATGCCACTTGAAAACGTTTTGCTAATTGTATCGCCTCATCAATCTCTGTTTCTGGACACAATAATACAAATTCTTCACCGCCCCATCTAGCAACAATGTCAGAGTTACGAGCACATTTTGTCAACACTGATGATAATTTTATTAAAATATCATCACCTATTTTATGCCCTAACTTATCATTTATTTTTTTAAAATCATCGATATCGATCATGACAAGGCATGAACGAGTGTTATAGCGATTTTTGAGTTTGATTTGCTGATTTATCATTTCCGCAAGATGTACTCTATTATACAACTGAGTCAGAGGGTCTTTAATAGCGAGCTCTGAAAGCTGAGTATTTTTCTCATCTAACTTCGCGTGTAACTCTTTTAATAATTTATTTTTTGAGGCTAATGTTTTGCTATAACGGATCGAGCGAGAATAGCCAATTAATAATACAATGATGACTCCAGAGAAGAAAATAGCTAAACCAATGGTGATGGTATGGTCGGTTGTTTTAATAAAGCTCATCGCTTTAAAATATGAAAAAACTTTTTGATGATCTTGTTCTGTAAGTTCAGCTATTGCCTTATTTAAATAAGGTAGTAAATATTCTGATTGCTTATTAATGCCAATACGTAAATTGTCTTCGAGTTCTGCAATACCTACAATTCTTAATTTTGATAAAGATAAATCTTGGATAATTTTATTAGACGCATAATAAGAACCAACAAAATAATCAATCTCTTGATTTTCAACTTTTTTTAAGCCTTCATTCTCATTTTTTACTGCGATTATGTTCATCATTGGAAATGTTTTTTTTAAATAATGATGCATACGGTAATCAAAGACAACGGCCACGCTTTGAGTAGTAATACTTGATAAATTACCAACCATTGTTTGGTCGTAATGTCCATATAACGCATTAGGAGCTCTGAAATAGACGTCACTGAAAACTAAGAACTCATCTCTTTCAGAAGATTGGTTTAACATAGGAAGTAGCTGACATTTACCTTCTTTAGTAAATTCTAATGCTTGGTTCCAATCTGTAGAGATAATTAAATTAAAAGAAAGAGAAGACTTTTTCTGGAAAATATCTAAATATTGTTTGGAAATGCCAATATGTTGATTATTCTCAATCGACTCATAAGGAGCCCAGGTTGGATCAACGCAATAATTAATAGAAACTTTTTCGGCGTTTTGAGTCCAGCTAGAATGACTCCACATCAGAAAAATTGTTAACAGAAAACCAGTGATATTTTTATTCAAAATATACCTATCTTTTAAATTTTCAATAAATTAAAAACGAAGATTGCATACATCGTTACCTTAACTATAGGTTGTTTAACAATAAAATAAAACACCGGTTGTTAACCTTGTTAAATATTTTAGTGCCCCCAAATAATGGCTAAAGTAAAAAATTAATTATTAGGTCTAATATGAATGTTGCAATGACAGTAGAGAATTTCCAACAAATAATCGTGGAAGACTCAAAAAACAAGTTGGTCTTAGTCGATTTTTGGGCTGATCAAGTGCCGGAAAGTGTGGAGTTACGTGATAAACTAGCTTCAGCGGTAAATGCTTTTGAAGAGCATATTTTACTTGCAACGGTTGATTGCCAAGCGGATCAACAGATCGCCCAACAATTTGGCATACAAGGCTTACCAACTGTTGTTTTAGTTAAAGATGGCCAACCACTTGATGGTTTATCTGGTCCACAAACAGATGAAACGATTAAAGAATTTCTGGATAAACATTTACCAAAAGAAGAAGAATTGTTGTTAGCTCAAGCACGAGAATTAATTTCTCTAGGTGAATTTAATCAAGCGTTTACAATCATTTTCAAAGCACATCAATTAGATGATGAGCGTTCAGATATTAAAATAGTGTTAGCTGATGTTTATATCCAAATAGGAAAAATCAGTGAAGCTGAATCGTTATTATCAACAGTGTTGATGGTAGATCAAGACAGTGAATATCAAGCGGTTATGGCGAAATTGGAATTAGCGAGTCAAGCAGCTGATTCTCCAGAGATCCAAGCACTGGAAAGGGAATTAAAAAAGTCGCCTGAAAATGTTGAATTACAACAACAATTAGCAGCACAATATAGCCAAGTGAACAGACATGAAGAAGCATTAACTTTGTTATTTCGTTTAGTACAAAAAGACGGGGCAGATCAGAAAAGCAAAGAGTTATTATTGGATATATTAAAAGCGTTACCAGACGGTGATCCGTTAGCAACAAAATTTAGAAGAAAACTATATACGTTAATGTATTGATAATCAGTATTAACAATGATGAAAAAGAGCCAGCTAATAATAGCTGGCTTTTTAATATTGATTAGATTCTTATTTTAGTTTTTCAGCAAATTTCTTTCTAAACTTTGCCAATTTTGGCGAAACTACTGCTTGGCAATATTGGTTTTCTGGATTATTTTTAAAATATTCTTGGTGATAGAGTTCTCCACTATAAAATTCTTTTAGTTGTGTTACTTCGGTCACTACTTTTCCTGGCCAAATTTGCTCTTCTTCTATTTTTGTAATTAAACCCATGCTGGCAATTTTTTGTTGATTATCATGGTAAAAAATAGCTGAACGGTATTGAGTACCAACATCATTGCCTTGTTTATTCAATTGAGTAGGATCGTGTAGAGCGAAAAATATTTCCAAAATGTCATTAAAAGTGATTAAAGTTGAATCAAAGGTTATTTGTACTACCTCGGCATGGCCAGTATCACCTTGACAAATTTGTTCATAACTAGGCGATAATGTTGTTCCGCCCATGTATCCTGATTCAGCTTTTATAATTCCTTGTAAGCTATTAAAAGCTGCTTCTATACACCAAAAACAACCACCTGCAAGTGTTGCTTTTTCTATTGAGTTCATCTTGTCGCTCTCTTAAAAGGTAGAGTGTGAAATATAATAAATTGCCATCAATAGATCTATTAAATTATTAAAAATCATAAGCTATATGTTGGTGAAATCTGACAATAAGTTCTTCTTTATTTGTTGGTATTTCAAGTTCTGCAGCCATTAAACGCATTGCTTGGTCAATTTGATTTAAAAATCGCCCATAGCGATTATCAGAACTATCACTATTAGTAGCAACAAAGATAAACTGTACATTGTCGACTAATTGATCTGCTTGCCATTTACTGACTAATCCACAAGGACTTTGCTTAGGGTTATAACCTAACATTTGCAATTCACCTACACGAGAGATTATTTCATGCAAACTATGCCTTACTATTGGGACTAAACCATTTGCAATAAGGGCTCCGTTATTAAGGTTGAATCGTTTTGCGACCAAAGAAAAAGTATCCGTTAAATATGTATATAGAGGGTTATACGGATCATGAGATGTTGAATCAATATCAACAAGGTTTAATATACGATGATTAATAGTTAGATTTATGACCGCATAGTTAATAGCAGACTGTTCTTCTGGTAGTGTAATATCTTGGCTTTGGTAACGTTGGGCAATGCTACGTAACTTATGAGCAATAGATCCTGAACAACCTTTATTTTTTGCAAATATATCATAGGTGATATGTTGATGATCTCTGACTCTTATATCACCTTTTTGTAAAGATAAATGTTGAGAAAAACATTTTAATAAATTGTTCGTTTTTTGATGGAATATTGCTGAATTTACTCGAATATCTTCACCTGTGGCTAAAAATAGTAACGTTATTTTCTTCGCTTTTTTGTTGGCATCAAAAAATGTGTTTTGAAGTTCATGAACTTGAGGATCATAGTAAAACAATATTTGCTGGCTAGTTTGCCATTGATGCATTTCTTGGCTGTATCTCACTCTTACCAATTTGTCATTGGCCACAAAAACACTGCTTTTAATTTTAAAATCATTGCTTAATGTAAAAAGTAGTTGTGATAACCTTTGATAGCATTGAAAGTATGGCTGCTGCTTCTTTTCAGAAAAATTTGGGTCAATGTGTTTGATTATCTCATCAGAGAGAATAAACTCTGCCAAAATATACTGGTTATCTCTATTATTCGTTGGAATATAAGTTTTATGTGCAGCACTTCTTTTACGTACAATTGACATTTAAAGTCCCTATTAGAAAATTGATTGTATAAATTTTTTGGGGATTATAGGGCGAAGGTGTGACATATTTATGTCAAGTATCTCACCTTCTTTTATCTGTCATTTTTCAAAATAGTTAGGAATATATGTTTTCAGATCAACAGTCACTTATCACTGCAGTAAATCAAGTTATGCCTTTTGGGAAATATGCCGGGCGTAAATTACTTCAATTACCAGAACCTTATTTAGTTTGGTTTCATGGTAAGGGTTTCCCTGAAGGAAAGTTAGGTGAACAATTGGCATTAATGTATGAAATTAAATTAAATGGTTTAGAAAAAATGTTGGAGCCATTACTTGATAAAAAATAAATTTTTTTAAATGAATTTATTATATAAATAATTTTTTAATTTCCTTTTGAACTAATCCAAAAAAAATAACAAATTGTTTTTCAACTATTTATTTATTGTTTATTAAATGACCATTAAATAACATGAGAAAATTTCAAAAAATTGACGTTTTCATAACAAATTTATCCTTGCTTTAAAAAACTAAATGTTCTTAAATAAAGTGTCAGTCATTATTAATTTCTGACAATAAATCTTGTAATAAAATCTATATTTATCAATTAGTTATGAGGGTTCGTGTATGAGAAGACAAAAAAGAGATCGTTTAGGTAGAGCACATTCAAATGGTTACCAAGCAGGCCTTTCTGGAAAAAATAAAGAAAATTGTCCTTATCAAAATACTGATGCAAAATCCGAATGGTTAGGGGGATGGCGAGAAGCCGTTACTGACCGAAATTCAGGATTATTTAAGTAAAAAAATCGCTAATAAAATGTTGTATAGAGCCTTCTTTTTGAAGGCTTTTTAATATGTATCACATTATATTTTTATATTACAAGCTGGACAATCTTTCTGCTTTGAAATATTAAACTGTTGCCATTGGTTATTTAAACCATCGTATATATTCAATTGATTATGCTTTACGTTTATGCCAGTTAATATCTTAAGGGTTTGAACGGCTTGTAAACCTGCAACAATCGCTAAAATCGGTCCAAGAATACCAATTGTTTTACAATTATTTTCAGGAGCCTTTTCTATATTAGGAAATAAACATTGATAACATGCGCTGTCCGCTTCTCTTGGATCGATAACAAGTTGCTGACCGTCAAATCCTGTAGCTGCACCCACAACAAATGGTTTTTTATGCTCAATACAAATCTGATTAACCAGATAACGAGTAGCTACATTGTCACTACAATCAATAACAACATCAACCTGTGGTATATAAAATTGACAAAGCTCTTCATCAAGCATTTCATCAATGACTTCAATATCAACTTCAGGGTTATTCTGAGTTAATTTACTTGCTGCACTATCTGCTTTGTTTAACTCAATATCTTGTTCATTGAATAATACTTGCCTTTGTAGATTTGTTATATCAACTATATCACCATCTGCAATAATTATTTTCCCAACACCTGCGGCAGTTAAATACATACTGACAGGGTTTCCTAGTCCACCCATACCAACAATTAGAACACTAGAATTACGTAACTTTAATTGCCCAGCTTCACCAATTTTATTGAGCATAATTTGTCGGCTGTATCTTAGTTTTTCTTGTGATGTAAGCAAAATAGTCTCGTTTCGTAATGTTTAGTTATTTGTCATTAGTGATTAGAACGTTAATGTGCGCACTGCGCTCGCTTTAAATTGAATATATACATCTTGATCAATTGATAAGGATAACTTATCAAGCGAATATGTAGAAATACTGGCAAAAAATTCCTGTTCTTGGCATTTTAATGAAACAAGTACTTGCGAGTGATCTAGTTTGATATCAGCAATTGTTGCTTTAAGTTGGTTTACTATGGAGCTACTCGTTGGCTCTTTTGTAGCAATACTGATATCACTGGCAAAAATATAACAGCGTAACTTATGCTGGGTATGTTCTTTTTTATGCCTAACAGCCAGCTGTTCTAATGACATGTAAATTTTTTGATTTTCGAATCTTAACTGAACTAAACCATGCTGATGATTAATCTCTTCAACTGTTACGGTTAAACTGGTTTGTTGATTTATCAGTTGAGTATCATTAAGTTGGTGTATTATTTGATGTATGTTTCCAATATTACGAACTTCCCCTTGTTCTAGTACGATTAATTGTTCAGCTAGCTGTTGTAGTTCTTCGCTACTATGGCTGACATAAATCATTGGAAGTTTGAGCTTTTTATGAACGACTTTAAGTAGGTTAATAAGCTCTTTTTTACTTTTTCTATCTAAAGCACTTAATGGCTCATCTAACAATAATAAACTGGGTTCAGATAAAACAGCACGTGCTAATGCAACTTTTTGTTGTTCTCCACCAGAAAGTTTGTGGATGTTTTTCTGAAGTAGCGATGATATTCCTGTGAGTTCAATAATGTCTTTTTTATTTAGTTGTGAATTAGTACAGCGTTTAACTGCAAAGTCTAAGTTTTGCTCGACGGTTAAATGTGGGAATAAACGTGGCTCTTGAAACACTATTGAAATATTACGAGTTTCAGCGCTCATATTGAGCTTTGAATGACTATCAAATAATGTTTTATCGTTAAAAACAATTGAACCAGATATTTTTTCATTCAAGCCAGCAATTGAACGTAATAATGTAGTTTTACCTGAACCTGAGTGTCCAAAAACGCCAACAATTCCAGAAAATGACAAACGTTGATTCACAGTAAAGGGGAATGAATGGTTGGTTGATTGGATAGCAAGAGTAAGTGTATTCATGTGTTAACTCTGCTCAATATTATTGTTAATTTTTAGAGGTTTATGATTGAGTAAATATATTGCGGATAATAGAAGTAAAGAAGCAATGATTAATCCGAATGCTAAACTATGGGCTTGTGAATAGTTAAACGCTTCTACATGGTCAAATAATGCAATTGATAATACACGAGTTTCTCCGGGGATATTTCCGCCTATCATAAGTACTACGCCAAATTCTCCAACAGTATGGGCAAAGCCTAAACTTGCTGCGGTAATAAAGCTGGCTTTTGTCATTGGGAATACAATGCTAAAAAAGCGATCAATAGGTCCTGCTTTTAACATGGCAGCTGCTTCTAAATAGTCTGTTCCTAATTGCTCGAATGCCTTCTGCAGAGGTTGCACAACAAATGGTAATGAATAAAAAATAGAACCAATAACAAGCGCACTAAAACTAAATGCAAGTTGTTGTCCTGTGAACTCTTGCCATAATTGTCCTGGGAGATGCTGAGGAGAAAAAGCGATTAATAAATAAAAACCTAAAACAGTTGGAGGTAATACTAAAGGTAATGCAACGAGCGCCTCTATAAAAACTTTACTACGACTTTTCATTTTAGCTAAAAACCAGGCTAAAGGTGTGCCAATAAGCATTAAGAAAAAGGTTGTCACGCCAGCCATTTTAAGTGTGGTTATTAAAGCAAGTGCGTCATCTGAAAACTCAGTCATAACTTACCTCTCTTTTACTTATAACTTCCTTGTTTATTGAAGGTTGAATTGGATAATAACCATTGGAACTTATTAACTTTTGGCTTTCATATGAAAGTAAAAATTTGCTTAAAGCCTGAGCCTGTATTATTTTTTTACTCGACTTTAAAATCACTAACTGTTGCTCAATAGGCTGATAGTAAGAATCAGGAATGGTAATACCTGTTAGACCATTCACTTTTAATTGGCTATTAGCAACAATACCTATAGAAACTGCACCACTTCTCGTTTGTTGAAACGTTTGATTGATGTTACTGCCAGTAATAAGTTGCTTTTTAATCACCTTATTCCAAAGTCCCTTTTTTTCAAAAATTTGTTTAGCAGCCATACCATAGGGGGCAATTTTAGGGTTTGCTATTGCCACTTTATATTGTTTATTTTGAATATGTTGAAATATTTTATTCAGAGTAGGGAGGGGAGTGTTTGGGGCTTGTTGCCATAATGACGACCAAAAAGAAACCGTACCAAAAGCATAGGTTTTTACACTATCATCAAGTGCTAGATTAGCTTCAATAAGTCGTTGTGGTCTTAATTTATCAGCAGCAATAAAAATGTCGTAGGCTGCACCATGTTGAATTTGTTGAAATAAGCTTCCAGTAGAACCAATAAATAGCTGAGTTTTAATGCCTGTTTTGGCTTCAAATAAAGGCAAAAGTTTGGATAGGGTGTGCGAGAAGTTAGCCGATACAGCGATTTTTAATGGAGAACTCTGTTCGTTAGATTGCTGATTTCCTATCGCTTCTGGATGTATAAATAAAGAGAGAAAGAAAAATATATAGATTGTAAGTAAGCACTTTTTCATCATAGAAGAGACCTAAGATTGCCAATTCTTTGCTTTGTCTTTATCACTTTGTTTTGCGTCTAACCAGCTTTCTTCTCCGTCACTTAATTCCTTTTTCCAAAATGGCGCTTCGACTTTTAAGTAATCCATTATAAATTCACAGGCAGCAAAGGCTTCTTTGCGATGTTTGCTAGTGACGCCAACAAATACTATTTGATCACCGACAAGTAGTTGTCCTATACGGTGAATGATTGTTACTCGACCAATAGTCCATTGTTGTTTGGCTTGTTCAATAATTTTTTCAAGCGATTTTTCTGTCATTCCTGGGTAATGTTCGAGAAATAAACCGCTAACACTTTTGTCTAAATTAACATTTCTTACTCTGCCTGAAAAAGTAACCACGGCACCATCTTCATTGTTAAGTTTTTCAAGCAAATTCACTTCTTCAGACAAGTTGAAATCTGCTTCTTGAATAGAAATTTTAACCATTAACTTTTCTTGGTTATACATGTTTACCCGCCTGTTACTGGAGGGAAAAAAGCAACTTCATCTCCAGTATTAACCGAGTGAGATTTATTAACCATTTCTTGATTAACGGCACAAAGTAAGCTGCTTTTAAAAGCAACTTGCCAATGAGGGTTTTTAACAATCAAGGCGTCAATCACTTGTTCTACCGAACTAATGTTTTCGCTAGGTAATAAAGTTCCTTCACTGCCTAGTTGTTCGCGAAGCGCAGCAAAAAATAAAATTTTTATCATATGTTTCTCACAATTCAAGAAAAGTAAAACGAGTATTTCAATGAAATAAAAATACTATGCTTGCCATTTTCCGGATTTACCGCCTTCTTTCGTTAATACTTTAATACCAAAAATTTCCATCTCAGGATCAGCTGCTTTACACATATCAAACAATGTTAAACAAGCAACAGAAACCGCTGTTAAAGCTTCCATTTCGACGCCTGTTTGCCCGGTTAAACGACATAGACTGCTCACTTTTACTAGGCTATGTTTTTCATCTACTTCAAAATCAATTTTTACTTTAGTCAACATTAATGGATGACATAAAGGAATGAGATCACTACATTTTTTTGCCGCTTGAATACCTGCAATTCGAGCTACAGCAAAAACATCACCTTTTTTATTCTCGCCTTGATTAATTAAGGCAAGTGTTTCTTGAGTCATTTTAATAAAACCAATAGCGGTTGCAGAACGCGATGTCATTGACTTTTCAGTAACATCAACCATATTGGCTTCACCTTGTTGATTGACATGGCTTAAGGCAACTTTGTTTTCTTTATTTGTCATTAGTTGCGAGTCTCACATTGTTCAGTATTTTGGATGTTTAAGTGCGGAACAAAGTTACAAGGGCGATGACTTGCATCTAACTGTTCTTTGATTAGTTTATCCCAAGCGGTGCGACACGCGTTGGTTGAGCCCGGTACACATAAAATAACAGTTTGGTTAGCAATACCGCCAAAAGCACGAGATTGAATGGTTGATGTGCCTATTTCGTCTAAAGAAATTGCTCTAAATACTTCACCAAATCCTTCGACATTTTTATCAAATAATGGCAACAATGCTTCTGGAGTATTATCTCTTAAAGTAAAACCAGTACCACCGGTACTTATAACAGCATGGATGTTTTCATCAGCAATCCATTTTGAAACAATCGCACGTAATTGATAAATATCGTCTTTTACAATGACTTTGTCATTAACATGATGTCCAGCGCTATTAACACGCTCAACTAATAATTGACCTGAGGTATCATTTGACTCATCACGAGTATCAGAAACGGTTAATACGGCAATATTAAGTGGTACAAATGTTTTTCCACTATGGTTTGAACTAGACATTTTTTATCCTGCTATTCATTCGTTGATGTTTAATTTTTTGCTGGGCCTGACGCCATTGTTCAGGGGTATTTGTATTAAACAAACCCTGTTTGTTTTTAATTGTTAAACTTGAGTGCGGTATTTGCTCAATTAATGACCTTATAGAAGGGCCTTTTTTATCTGCTGAAATAACTGGTGCTGAATTAGATGTACATTGAGAAAATGATTTTTTAAAAAATTGCTCAACAAAAGCCGTAATAGGTAAATAAAGTGGTAGAAAACTGTCTTGATAAAAACAAGCTTGCTGAGATAGTTCTCCAATTCTTTTAAGTTGTTGCAACGACTCACTATCAATGAGTGGTAAATCAACTGGCAAGAGTAATAATGCATTCGGTCGGTATTTTTCAATGATGGTATAAATGCCGCCCATTGGGCCTAAGTTTTCAAAACAGTCGGGAATACCGTGTTGTTTACCACTAATGACTACTTCACTTACTTTTGCTTGCTGTAATTTCTGGCAACTAAAAGACAACATACTTTCATGTTCTCGTGTCAGTAGGGCCTTATCTGTACCCATTCGAGAAGATAAACCACCTGTTAGCACGACACCTAAGCAATGTTGATTTAATTTAACCGTCATTTATCCACCTAACATAGCTAAATTTTTTGTTGCGCCAGTAATGTTGTCGTGTAAAAAATGTGTGGCTTTTTTATCCGTCATTAAAGCAGTTATTTGATGTTTTAATGGTTCGACATCATCTTCTTTAAGGTAGTCTTTTAACGACAAACCTTCTTCAGTAAATAAACACATATGCAACTTCCCTAAAGAACTTACTCTCAGACGGTTACAGGTATTACAAAAATCTTTACTGTAAGGCATGATAAGGCCTATCTTCCCTTGATAATCAGGATGATAAAATTCTTGTGCTGGGCCTGATGATTTATCTCTTATTGAAGGTAACCAACCATCCAAAATTAAATTTTGTTTGATTCGTGAACCTTGAACATGTTGTTTATCAAAAAAAGCTTGGTTATCACCTGTTTGCATTAACTCAATAAAGCGTAATGTTACTGGAGTATCCTTTATCCAGTCTAAATAGGTTTTTATGTCATAGCCGTTATATTCACGCATTAAAACGGTATTTATTTTTACTGAAGTTTTACCGCTTGCAAGTGCCATATCAACACCCTTTAGTATATGCGGTAATTTATTATGACCTGTAATGCTGTGAAATTGTCTTGGGTCTAAACTATCAATGCTAATATTTAATGCATCAAGCCCTGAATCAAGCCAGCTATTAATATGCTCTGGTAATTTATAACCATTCGAGGTTAAAGCCACTTGTTTGATATTTTCAGTCTGTTTACAAGCAGCGATTATTTCAGGTAAATCTTTTCTTAACGAAGGTTCTCCGCCAGTAATGCGAATTTTTTCCGTACCTAATTGAGCAAAAGCTTTAGCTACTCTTTTTATTTCAGGTAGAGACAGAAATTCACGATCATGATCACATTGATAACCATCAGGCAAACAATAGTTACAACGAAAATTACAGACGTCGGTAATAGATAGGCGCAAGTAATAAAACTTGCGACCAAAATTGTCAGTTAACATTCCACCTTTCCAAATGTCGGGAGGCTAATATGTTTCCATATTAACCCTGGCGATTAATAAATAATCACGGCTAAAACCACATAGTTGTTTTATCAACTTGATAAAACAAAGTTAGCAATAGAAGCTCGGCGAATAATTCCTATAATATAGCATAATAATTTCAAGAAAATATGATTAATGAAGGCTATATCACTTGATATGTAACAAAAAAATTATAATTAAGTTTGTAGTGGTTTTGTTTAAATTATCAGATAATAACAATATTGAAAATTATAAGGTAAATATAAATGGTTGATTGTTGCTCAGCTCCTGGGTTGCTTCCTTTTGAACAAGCATTAAATAACATGCTTAATGTGATTGAACCTATCACTGATATTGAACAAATCTCACTAGAAAGTGCTTTAGGTAGGATATTGGCACAAGATGTGAGAAGCCCTGTAAACGTGCCACCCAATGATAATTCAGCAATGGACGGTTATGCATTTTCTTATCAAAGTTTAGCTTTAAATAAAGAAATGACACTCGTAGGAAGGTCAATGGCTGGAGCGCCGTTTCAAGGTAAATGCAAACTTGGCGAGTGTGTTCGAATAATGACTGGAGCAAAAATTCCTGACGATTGTGATACCGTAGAAATGCAAGAAAACTGTCAAGCAACAGGCGAAAAAATTACTTTTTTATCAACGCGATCACTTGCTGATAATGTACGTTCTAAAGGTGAAGATATTGCAGTTGAACAAACTGTATTTTTCTCTGGGCGAGAATTAACGACTGTTGATATTGGCGTCTTAGCTTCATTAGGCATTCAAAAAGTTTGTGTTTATCGAAAATTGAAAGTGGCATTAATTTCAACAGGTGATGAACTTAAAAAACCAGGCCAACTTTTGAACGTAGGTGATATTTATGAAAGTAATAGCTATTTTTTAACAGCTATTTTATCTAAGCTCGGTGCTGAAATTATTGATTTTGGTATTATTGAAGACATAGAAAAGAGTATTTTTAAAGCTTTTAAAAAAGCTGATGAAATAGCTGATGTGGTGATATCTTCTGGTGGTGTTTCTGTAGGTGATGCCGATTATACTAAAACTGTACTTGAGGAGTTAGGGGAAATTGAGTTTTGGAAAATAGCAATGAAACCAGGGAAGCCTTTCGCTTTTGGCACCTTACCTAATTCTTACTTTTTTGGATTACCAGGAAACCCTGTATCTGCATTAGTCACTGCACATCAACTGGCATTACCAGCACTTTTAAAAATGCAAAATAGTCATTTTATAAAGCCTTTATTAATACCTGCAAAAACCAAAACTTCATTAAGAAAATCTCCTGGTAGAATGGATTTTCAACGTGGAATTATTGAAAATACTGAAAGTGGTGAATTAGTCGTAACAACTACAGGAAGCCAAGGTTCTGGGATATTAACGAGTATGGCCGCAGCCAATTGTTATATAGTTTTAGCTGCTGAACAAGGAAGGGTCGAAGCAGGTGAATGGGTTAAGGTGCAAATGTTTGATAAATATTTACAGTAATTATTAATAGGGATTTTTTTGAATATGATTAATCACCTTTATTTATTACCTGGAACTATGTGTGATCATCGACTTTGGTCAGCAATGAGCATAGAAATTGAGAAACTTTGTCCTAATCATTTTGAATTTCATTTTCTCAGTATTGGTAAACAACCTACTATTGATGGGATCCTTCAAGATATAAAACAGCAATTACCTAATGAGAGAATCACATTATTAGGTTTTTCTTTAGGAGGGTATTTAGCATCCGCTTTTTCCGTAAAGTATCCTGATTTAGTTGAGCAATTATTCGTAATATCTAATATGCCAAGTGCATTGCCTGAAAAAGAAATCAAAGAACGCTCTAGAACTGTGGCATGGATTAAAGAACATGGTTACAAAGGAATTCCACAAAAGAGGGTTCTAGCGTTGTTAGATAAGAGTGCTCATGAAAATGAAAAAATTATTAGATTAATAAAAGATATGGATATCCTCTTAGGTCAAAATACATTGATGCATCAGTTAATGACGACAACCAAAAGAGAAAATTTATTCGCAAAGTTAAGTCTTTTACCATTTAATAAATACTTTTGTGTGGGACTAAATGATAACTTAGTTTCTGTAAACTCATTACGTGAGTTAAATGAACTTGATAAATACATGCAGTTATCAATATTTGAAAATACTGGTCACATGGTTCCTTTGGAGCAACCTAAAAAAATGGCCGAATGGGTAATTCAGATTTATAGAAAAAACGTGCAATATTGTTGTAATAAAACAGCATGCAATTAATTTTGTTGATCACATTGCTATGCTGTATGTGCTTAAAAATATTTTATTTACTTTCAAAAATATTATTCTTTAAAGTTAACGTTGATTTTACTCCTTGCTGCAATATCAGTAATACTGACAGCACCTCTCATACTTTTTTCTAGTTTTCTCGCTATCTTATATGAGCCATGTTTTCTTGCGAAATCACTGATGGGATCGCCATTACACATGACTTTTGTAGCCACAGTTCTATCTGTTAAGTGAAACGATTTAACAATTCTATTATATCTGTTAACGCTATTGTATGTTGATGCCTTACATACTTTTATTAATGATTGCTCAATTAATCTATCCATTGCTGAACTGGTAAAAGTGGCACTGGTTAGTACTGAAAAAGTGATTACTGCCGTAATGATTGATTTAGCTTTATTCATAATAGTTCTCCAACATATATAAAAGAATTGTCCAGACTGATCTAATGCTATTGTTTGTTCACAATTAATAGTGAACTCTTTTTTAATAAAAGTTGTAAAAACAACATTGATAAATGTAAGTGAAATTATGCTTTTGAATTCATAAGGTTTTTTTATTTTATTGATTTTAATAAGTAAAAATACATTCTTGGAGTAAATGATTAAGAAATTGTGTCATGGCTTTTTACATTCATAGGCAAAATTACACAAAATAAGCACTTATTATGTAAATCGTCGAATGATAGGTAACAAAAAAAAATACTTTTATAATTAATTTCTTATTGCATTTTTGCAAAAAGAATATAACCTACTGTTCTTATATACAGCTCTTGTAGTGTTCTTATCTTAGTTTATTATGGAGTCTCAAGAGTAGAATTTTGTTAAATAAGGGAAAACAATGGCCGTTGAAAGTCGATTTGTTGTCATAAGACAAGGTGTGGAGGTAGAAACATTTATGGATAAGAAAGCCGCAGATGAATATGACAAAATGTTGGATATGGCTGACAACCTTGCTGAGTTATTTGAGACCTCGACGATCGAGCTTTCAGAAACAATGCGTGAGGAGTTAAGCATATATATCGCTCAAAATAGAGAAGAGATTTTAATTGCTTTGCAAGCCAAAAAACCAAAGGTAGCAAAAAAACAAGTAGCTAAAATAGACGTAGCGAAGGCTAGCGATAAAAGTGATGCTGCATAATTGCTAAAGCTCTAATTCGTTATGATTGACTATAATATTATCCGCAGTAATCGGCGGAAGAGTATTGCTTTGCAAGTTAAAGGTGGAGAACTAATCGTTAGAGCTCCTCAATATGTGGCCGACAGTTATATTCAACAATTAATATTAAAAAAAGAATTGTGGATAGAAGAAAAGCTTCAAATTCAAAATTCACATCTTGCTTCTCAAAAAAAACACACTGAAAACATAGATTTTTCGAATAATGGTAGTATTTGGATTAATGGTCATAACAAAAAAGTTCTCTTATTATTTTCTCATAAATCTTCAATCGAAAACTCCATAGATGAGTTTAAAGTTACCTTATTAAATCGCTATAAAAAGGCTACAGAAAAAGAGCAGAATAAAGCTATCAAGCGGAACGTTGAAGTGTGGTTGAAAGAAAAAGCCACTAAGTTATTAATTTCCAAAGTTGATCATTTTAGCCACGAGCTCAATTTATTTCCAAGCGATATTAAAGTTAGGCAATACAAAGCTCGTTGGGGGAGTTGCAATAGTCGTGGTCAACTTAGTTTTAATTACTTACTTTTAATGACACCTGACTGGGTAATTGATTATGTAGTTGTTCATGAGCTGTGCCATTTAAAATATTTGAATCATAGTAATCATTATTGGTTATTCGTCGAACAGAGTTTTCCGCGTTATAAAGAAGCAAAACAATGGCTTAAATTACATCAAAACCAACTTAGCTGGCCTAAAGTTTAACTGACAAAGAAAATACTAAACTATTAATTTAGTGACTCATATATTCTTTACTTCTCTCCTATATCACTCCACATCATTAATTATTATTCATATGCATTAATCTTAATGTTTTTTATTGGCATGATAATCGCTTGTAATTTATACGAATTATTACAAATACAGATGAGGGCTTAATATGAAAGTGAATCGTTATAGTTGGAAGGTGGTCTGTGTATACGCAGTTTCAGCCTTGTTGTCCGTTGTCGTATTAAAAGTTGTACTAGGCTTTTAACAATTTATTGAAGTTCCCGCTTCAATTAACCGTATATCTAGCAGGATGCTGTTTATACGGTTAAATATGTCAATGTGTATATATATCAATGGATTATATTGGTTTTCTTTGTTTTTACTTTTTTTTGTTTAAAAAAAACTCATAAATTGCTCGCTTACCCGTTAACAGCTTGATGTTTTTAGGGTAAATTAAGGCATCAAAATAATAAAAATAGGATCTCCCATTTTATGAGTTTGTCAGTACTTATCTGTGATGACTCCAATATGGCTCGTAAACAGGTGTTAAGAATTTTACCTGAAGCACTTGCTGACAATGTTCAGCTAGCAACTAATGGCGCTGAAGCGTTGGAAGTATTAAATAGCCAAAATATTGACGTTCTCTTTCTCGATTTAACTATGCCTGTTGTTGATGGTGTAGGTGTATTACAAGGTATTAAGGAAGCAGGGATAACTGTAAAAGTTTTTGTTATCTCCGCCGACATACAACCTGAAATGCAAACTAAGGTTTTAGATCTTGGTGCGAAAGCTTTTCTGCGTAAACCCGTTCAATTAGATGTACTTAATTCTCATCTAGAGCAACATGGTTTACTATGAATAAACTCAACTTTACTGAAGATCAACAAGATTGCTTACAGGAAATAATAAATGTAGCAATGGGGCAGGCCAGTGATCAATTAGCTCGTTACTTAGATACCTTTGTATATTTAAAAGTACCTAGTATAGAGCAAGTTAGCTCAAAGTATTTATCGGATACTATCAATTCTGAAGCACAATCTGTTGCTGTTGTAAGCCAAGGTTTTTTTGGCTATGAGGGGATCAGAGGTGAAGCATTATTAATGTATCAACCGAAAGATTCTGATCGTTTAGCGGATTTACTGGGTTATGAACCAGATGAATTATCTGTGGAAGAACAAATTATTGATCTAAGCTCTATTTTAACTACGACTTTTCTTAATGTTTTTGCTAGTCAAATCAATAACCAAATGTCTTATAGCGCACCGCGGTTATTATTTTCGAGCAACTCTGAAAATAAAACATCAAGCCAATCTTCTATCTCAGAACATATTGAACATCAATCGTTTAATTGGGATGTTGCATTGAAAGTTAAAATCACTTATCAAGTGACTGATTATTCGTTTAATTGCGATATGGTTTTATTGATTCCTGAATCTGCCATTATCAATATAGCTGCGGTGATTGACCGTATTTTGGAAGAGTATTAATGTCTGTTAATCAATTTTGTAATACTATTTCTGAGCAGTTAAACACAGGAATCTTAATTTTAGATATAGAGTTTAATATTGTTGAATGGAATCGCTTTTTAGAAATACATGCTCATAAAGAAACCTCTGAAGTTATTGGGAAAAATGTTTTCACTGTTTTTCCCGAACTCCCAAAAAGGTGGTTCGAAAGAAAATTGTCGAGTGTAATTCAACTTAATACACAAAGTTTTTGTTCTTGGGAACAACGTCATCATTTATTTGAATTGTCACATACAAGACCTATCACAACCGATAGCCATTTTATGGCGCAAAACTGTACGTTTTTACCAATAGAGTCAGATAGTAAAGTTAGTCATATCAGTATATTAATTGAAGATGTCACCGACGTTTGTCATTACCAATCTAAATTAAATAAAGCGCTAGAAGAACTCTCAAAAGCAAATAGAATTGATGGTTTAACACAAGTTTTTAATCGCAAACATTGGGAAGAGTGCCTGGATAAAGAGTTTTCACGTGCTCGTAGGTATGATCATGGTCTAGCTTTAATTATGTTTGATTTAGACCACTTTAAACGATTAAATGATACATATGGCCATCAATGCGGAGATGCTGTTTTAATTGAAACAGCGCAAAAAATAAAATCATTATTAAGGTTGTGTGATCAGTTTGGTCGATATGGTGGTGAGGAATTTGCAGCCATTTTACCTGAAACTGACCTTGTTGGCGCTACAGATGTTGCAGAACGTATTCGTAAAGAAATTGAAAAGTCTGTAATAAAATATCAAGATAAAACTATTCAAATATCTTCAAGTGTAGGTGTAGCGACTATTAGTAAAAATAATAAACGTTATGAAGATTTAATTTCGAACGCAGATGTTGCTTTATATGAAGCTAAAGCGTCAGGGAGAAATAAAGTCTGTGTAGCTAATAATATTGAATATACGCTTGAATAATAAATATTTATACGATTTTATTAGCATTTATTCATAAAACATCTAATTTTATTCATAGAAAGTTATTGACAGAAATTTACATTTAGTGCATTTTAGTGCCATGAAAAATATTACACGCCATACCATTATTATTACGACCACCCTCATCGGGATGGCGGTCATTGGCTAACGTGTAAAAGAAAGTATTTTATCAAAGCCCGTGACCATAGGTTACGGGCTTTTTTCGTTTTTAGAGGAAGTAAAAATGCGTGTGTTAAAGTTTGGTGGTTCGTCGTTGGCATCAGCGGAACGTTTTATTCAAGTTGCTAATATCATCAAAAGTCAAAGTTCGTCAACAGCCCTTTCTGTAGTTGTTTCTGCTCCACAAGGTGTTACTAATCACTTGGTAGCAATGGCGGAAAATATTTCGGATGAAATAAAATTACAAAAAGATCTTCAACACTTCAGTCATGCTATTAACTCTATTATTGAAGACTTATCTGCAACATTATCAAATTTTGATGTTAAACATGCGGAACAAATGTTGGCAAATTGGGAGCATCAATTAAGTCGATACTTACAAGGGGCAACGATGTTGTCTTATTGTCCTGATCATATTCGAGCCATTATTATCAGTATTGGTGAGCGTATGAGTGTAGCGATATTGGATTCAGTATTACGTACTAGTGATATTGAAGTTTCATTACTTGAACCTGAAAAATTTCTTAGAACGAATGACGTTTCATTAAATGCTTTAGCTGATTTAGTGTTATGTAAAGATAAATTTCAATTTCAATATGAAAACCTCAATACTGTTTCATTAATGCCAGGATTTATTGGAGTTGACAGCCAGGGAAATGTCACAACTTTAGGTCGAAATGGTTCTGATTATTCAGCAGCTGTTCTTGCCGTTTGTACTCAAGCTGAGTGTTGTGAAATTTGGACTGATGTTGACGGTGTTTATAATGCTGATCCGCGATTAATCAAAGAAGCAAGTTTATTAGATTACCTCTCCTATCAAGAGGCAATGGAGTTATCTTATTTTGGTGCTAGTGTCCTTCACCCCAAAACAATTGGCCCTATCGCGCAATATCATATTCCATGTTTAATTAAAAATACAGGTAACCCTGAAGCTCCAGGCACTTTAATTGCTAATGAAAATGATCAGAAAAAACAAGTAAAAGCAATTTCAAATCTTGATGATTTAACTATGGTTAATGTTTCAGGACCAGGTATGAAAGGCATGGTTGGTATGGCTAGTCGTGTTTTTGCAACAATGAGCCGTGACAACATTTCTATTGTTTTGATTAGCCAATCGTCAAGTGAGTATTGTATTAGTTTTTGTATTCATTCAGCTGATGCTCAATTAGCTGAGGAAAGTTTAAAGCAAGAATTTGAATTAGAGTTATTAAATGGATTACTCGAACCTCTTGCGCTTAAAAATGACTTATCAATTGTTTCTTTGGTTGGTGATGGTATGCATCATCAACAAGGTGTAGCGGCTAAGTTCTTTAGCTCATTATCTCAAGCGCGAGTAAATGTTGTTGCAATAGCACAGGATTCTTCTGAACGAAGTATTTCGGTAGTGATTGAAAAACGTAAATGTACAGATGCGATGAAAGTGAGCCATCAAAACTTCTTTTCTCATAAACCAACTATTGATGTATTTTTAGTAGGTTGTGGAGTTGTCGGTAGTGAACTTATTGCTCAAATATCTCGTCAGCAGCCTAAGCTTAGAGAACAAAATATCTCTGTTAAAGTTTATGGATTAGCTAATAGTAAAGGTATGGTTTTTGAAAAAAATGGTATTGATTTAGATAACTGGCAACCACTAATTTCTCTTGATTCAAGTAATGTTCCTGTGCCCGTTACCGCTGAAAATATTAAAGAGTTTGTTCGTGAAAATCATTTAATTAACCCTGTACTAGTTGATTCAACTTCTAATGAGTCATTAGCAATGAGCTATGTTGATTTCTTAGAAGAAGGTTTTCATGTTGTTACACCAAACAAAAAAGCGAATACTGATTCTTGGGAGTACTATCAGGCACTTCGAAGTGCAGCTCAAAAAACTAATCGCCGTTTCTTATATGAAACAACAGTAGGCGCTGGTTTACCTGTTATAGACACTTTACAAAGCTTGATAAAAGCTGGCGATGAATTGCAACAGTTTGAAGGAGTATTATCAGGTTCATTATCTTATATCTTTGGAAAATTAGAAGAAGGTATGACGTTATCTGAAGCGACTGCTATAGCAAAAGAAAATGGCTTTACTGAACCAGATCCTCGTGATGACTTAAGTGGAATGGATGTGGCTCGTAAGCTACTTATTATGGCTCGAGAGGCGGGCATGCAGTTGGAAATTTCTGATATAAAAGTTGATTCCGTTTTATCAAAAGACTTTGATGATAGTGGTGATGTTGCTACTTTTATGAAAAATCTTAAAACCTTAGATGGACCGTTTGCAAAAAGAATTGCAGACGCAAAAACTGAAGGAAAAGTTTTACGTTACATAGGCAATATTATTGATGGGAAATGCCAAGTTTCAATTGAAGCCGTAGGTCAAGAACACCCCTTACATAGTATTAAAGATGGTGAAAATGCATTAGCAATTCATAGCCGTTATTATCAACCACTACCATTTGTTTTACGTGGATATGGCGCAGGTGCAGCTGTAACTGCAGCAGGTGTTTTTGGTGACTTATTAAGAACACTTGCATGGGAGCAACAACACTAATGTCTAATGATGACCAAAAAGTTTCTGTATTTGCTCCTGCTTCGATTGGTAATGTCAATGTTGGTTTTGACGTTTTAGGTTTAGCAGTTAAACCCATTGATGGCACATTATTGGGTGATGTAGTCTCGGTTGAAGCAAACAATGAAAACTATCTAGATGTACGAGGCGAGTTTGCTAAAAAACTACCGGGTGATCCTACTGATAATATCGTTTGGCATTGCTTACAGCTATTTAATAACGCCTTAATTGATGCTGGAATAGTTGCTAGTCCAGTAAAATTAACTTTAGAAAAAAAAATGCCTGTAGGAAGTGGTTTAGGATCAAGCGCTTGTTCTGTAGTAGCGGCACTTGAAGCACTTAACTGTTATTATTCAAAAAATAATGGTTTTAGCTTTAGCAAAGAAAAAATGCTAGTAATGATGGGCCAAATGGAAGCTCAAATCAGCGGAAGTTTACATTACGATAATGTTGCTCCATGTTATTTTGGAGGTATGCAATTAATGGTACCCAACAAGGATGTAATCGCAAGAACATTACCGTCATTTGATGATTGCTATTTTGTTATGGCATATCCTGGAATAGAAGTTTCAACCAAAGCGGCACGTGACGTTTTGCCTGATAATTACTCACGCAGTCAATTGATAACTTTTGGACAAAATTTAGCAACATTTGTTGATGCATGTCACCGTCAAGATAAACAGCAAGCCTTTTCTGTTATGACGGATATTGTTGCACAACCCTATCGTAAACATTTATTACCCGGTTTTGAAAGTGCTTGCGATTACTTATCTTCACAAGGTTGTTTAGCTGTAGGAATTTCTGGTTCAGGACCTACATTGTTTTGTGTAACAGACGATAAAGATAAAGCGAATAATTTTGCTCAATGGTTAGCAGAACATTATTTACAGACATTAAATTCAGGTATATGTGAAGGTTTTGTTCACGTATGCCAAGCAGACAATCAAGGTGCTTGTCAGTTACCTCAATAATATTGAGATTAATTGATATGTCATTTAAGTTTTAGTAGGAAGTAAAAAGTGAAATTTTATAATTTAAAAGAAAACGAAGAACAAGTAAGTTTTTCCGGCGCAGTGAAGCAAGGTTTAGGGCGAAATCAGGGGCTATTTTTTCCAGAAACTATTCCTCAATTTGAAAATATTGAAAAGCTGCTTGCCTTACCTATGGTTGAACGCAGTGTTGAAGTGCTGCACTCGTTTGTTAGTGAAGATTTAACAAAAGCTCAGTTAACTGAAATTGTCACCGATGCGTTTAATTTTCCGGCTCAAATTCAACCCATTAATGAAAAGAGAGCAATCCTTGAATTGTTTCATGGCCCAACTTTAGCTTTTAAAGATTTTGGTGCCCGCTTTATGGCTCGTTGTTTACAAGCGTTTAGTGGTGATAAAATGGTAACTATTTTAACGGCTACTTCAGGTGATACAGGAGCTGCAGTTGCTCATGCTTTTCACGGTATTGAAAATATTCGTGTTGTGATCATGTATCCGAAAGGAAAAATTAGTTTATTACAAGAAAAAATGTTTACTACACTGGGTGGAAATATTGAAACAATTGCTATTGATGGCGATTTTGACGATTGCCAAGCATTAGTAAAACAATCTTTCGATGATCAAGAATTAAAAGATACTATTGGTTTAAACTCTGCTAATTCAATTAATATTAGTCGTTTACTAGCGCAAATTTGTTATTACTTTGAAGCGGTTGCTCAGTTATATCGCCAACAAGGTAAAGCGGCATTAGACAATATTGTCTTCTCAGTGCCCAGTGGTAATTTTGGTAATTTAACGGCAGGGCTATTTGCTAAAGCTATGGGATTACCTATTAAACGTTTTATTGCTGCAACAAATGCAAATGATACCGTTCCTCGTTATTTACAAACGGGCGAGTGGTCACCAAATCAAACTGTTGCAACTATGTCTAATGCTATGGATGTTAGCAACCCTAATAATTGGCCACGTGTAGAACATATGCTTAAATCTGGCATTGTTGATAAAGATTGCGTGAGCTCTGTTTCTATAGATGAAGAACAAACTCAAATGACGATGATTGCACTTGCTAAACTAGGCTATATTAGTGAACCGCATGCAGCTGTTGCTTATAAAGCATTACAATATAATGCTTCAGATGAAGAGTTTGGGGTCTTTTTGGGTACTGCTCATCCCGCTAAGTTTAAAGAAGTTGTCGAAAGCACATTAGGTCAGCCAATAGGTTTGCCAAAAGAATTAGCTGAGTGTGCAACAGAGACAATCCTTTCTGTTGACCAAAATAACGATTTTACTGTTTTACGTAAATATTTGTTGGAAAAAGCGTAAGTGAGCTAATAGATCACCTACCGTAATCTCTAAAAAAGGCAGTAAGTAATTACTGCCTTTTTAATTTTTGAGGTTATCTTTTCCTTCAGGCGATTATTGATTGAATCTCAACAAACTCATTTAGGCTTTCTTGACCCCACTCACGGCCATTTCCTGACTGCTTAAAGCCGCCAAAAGGAGCTTTAGTTGTGAAATAAGAACCTTGTAAATAACATTGTCCTGCACGAATTCTTTTAGCAATCTTTAGAGCAGATTTTGTATTTTCATCATAAACTGCAGAAGATAAGCCATAAACAGTTTGATTAGCTATTTCGATCGCTTCATCTTCATTTTTATATGGAATAATACAAAGTACAGGGCCAAAAATTTCTTCTTTAGCTATTCTCATATCATTTGTAACATCTGCAAAGATAGTTGGCATGACATAAGCGCCTTGTTGTAGTTCTTCTGGCAATTCAAAACCACCCGTGATTAATGTTGCACCTTCGTCAATACCTAGTTTTATATAATCGACGACTCTTTGTTGTTGCAATTTAGAGCTTAATGGTCCCATTGTGGTTTGTGGATTCGCTGGATCGCCCACAATATTTGCCTCTGCAATGGTTTTGGCTAACTCGATGGCTTGCTGGTATTTATTTGCCGGCACTAGCATGCGTGTTAATGCACTGCATGTTTGACCTGAATTGAGCATAACGTCTTTAACGCCATATTTAACAGCATCATTAAGGTCAGCCTTTTCAGTAATAATATAAGGAGATTTTCCACCTAGTTCTTGGCAAACCCTTTTAACAGTAGTCGCAGCAACTTGTGCTACTTTTATTCCTGCATTAGTTGAGCCGGTAAATGACACCATATCAACATCTGAATGTGAACATAAGTGACTACCAATTTTAGAACCGTGACCTGTTACAACATTAAATATACCTTTCGGAGCACCCACTTTTTCAAAAATCTCTGCCATGATCAAATCTTGCAGAGGTGTTTGCTCAGAAGGTTTAACTACAACAGTACAACCT
Source organism: Colwelliaceae bacterium (assembly GCA_023954655.1). Classification (GTDB taxonomy): domain Bacteria; phylum Pseudomonadota; class Gammaproteobacteria; order Enterobacterales; family Alteromonadaceae; genus Thalassotalea_H. Next base: position 10,259 of record JAGSHH010000008.1, on the reverse strand, counting down.
GTAGCCATTGCGGGGCCTAATTTGCCAACTAATTGTGAAAGAGGATAATTCCATGGATTTATCAATACGCATACACCCACTGGAACATGGTATTTAGTAACATTATCTATTTGTTGGGTTTTTTCTACAAAATTTGTCATTTCAGCAAATTCACGGAAAGCATCAATACAACCTTGCACTTGAATTATCTTTGTTAACTTGTATGGACACCCCATAGTCAAGGAGATGGCTTTAGTTAAGTCTTCAAGTCGGTTTTGCATTTCATCAGCTATGGTATGTATCCATTTTGTCCGTTGCTTTGCACTAGTAGCAGACCAACTTGTAAACGCGTTCTTTGCGGCGGTAATAGCATTATTAACATCGTCTTCGTTTGCACTAGCTGAGGTTGTTACTAATTCACCATTTGCAGGGTTAAAGACATCAATAGTTTCATTATTATTTGAGGACTTTTGCCATTCGCCATTTATAAACAAGTGCTGTGATGTGTACATAAGTTTTTCACTATAAAAGATGTTTTTGTTAAGGTTTCTGGTTAATAAATATTGCAGACCTTTATATTCATACTATTTTTCTTTGCAATACGTATATGGGTAAACCTAACAATATTAAAAAGAAAGAATAAAATACAATTTCTTGACCTGCGCCCCAAATACAAAAAAGGCTATAAACAAAAGTTCCTAAACCAAGAATAATAGCGCGAGTTTTAGCACTAGAGCTTTTATCCTGTTTCAAAAAATAAAACTCTGAAACTGCACATAATGTATAAGCCATTAAAGTCGCTAAAGTAGCCATCATCACTAAAAAAGTAAATGCACCAACTAAGCCTTTGGTGTAATTCATCACTAACAGTATTGAAACAATAGTCCCTGAAACTAGTAAACCAAATGTGGGCGTACCATTTTTTGATAAGCGTTTAAATGGCGCAGGAAATAGTCCGTTTTTTGCTATAGCAAAAGGCATTTGACCACACAATAATGTGTTGGCATTAAGTGAACCTATTGTTGATAATAAAGCTCCGAGTGTCACAATTATTGCTCCTATAGGCCCCATTATTCGTTCGGCGGCTAACTTAAATGGAGCTGTTGAATTTTGTAATTCACTCGTCGGAACAGTTAAGCTTACTGCTAAACTTACCAATATATACAATGCTAATATGGTTAATACTGAAGCGATGATAGCTCTTGGAATCGTTTTTTCAGGCTCAATCACATTATCGGCTGGAACTGTTGCGCTTTCTATACCTAAAAAAGACCACATAACTAACATTGTCGCAGCTGATATTGCCGCAATAGGGGAAAGTTCAGTTGGATTATATTCAGGTAGCATTTCTGGTTGCATGTTAATAATGCCAAATAATGCGATTAATAAAAGAGGAACAATTTTTAAAAATGTGGTGATTAATTGAAAAGTACTACTTTCTTTCACAGAACGAATATTTAAAAAAGTAATTAGCCAAATAAGACTTAAACAGGCAATTAAACCAATTTTATTATTTTCTCCTAATTCAGGAAAATAAGCTGAAAGGTAACTAACAAATGCAATAGAAACACTAGCAACGGCAGTTAAACAAGATATCCAATAACACCAAGCAACGATAAATCCGGCCATAGAGCCTAAACCTTCATCGGCATAAGCGTACAATCCTCCAACTTTAGGTATTCTGCTTGCTAGTCTAGCTAAGGTTAAAGCGATAAGAACTGTTCCACCGCCAGCAACTAACCAGCTACTTAATCCTAACATACCATAAGGCGCTAAAAGGGTCGGCATCATAAAAATACCTGAGCCGATGGAGCAGCCAACGGCAAGTCCCCATACTCGCCAAAAGCCCATAACTCGATTTTTGTTGGGTTGAGAACTTATTTCTTGTGTCATTAAATGTCCTAGTATTAGGCCGATAGTTGAAATAGTTCAATAATGGTTTGAATATCATTATCGTCAATATCTAAATGAGTAACTAAACGCATTTTATCGCCTTCGGGTAATAAAATATTTCGCTTGGCAGCATGATCACTAAGACGTTTTTTCATACCTTGATTTACTTCTACATAAAGCATATTGGTAAATGATGAACCGTATGGCAGCTTAACTCCGTCTATTTTGTTTAGAGCTAGCGCTAATAGTTCAGCTCTTCTGTGGTCTTTTTCTAATCTATTGATATTATTTTGTAGAGCATACAAACCAGCACTAGCTAAAATTCCAGCTTGACGCATACCGCCACCTAACATTTTACGCCAATGCCTTGCTTCTTCTACTAATGCTTTTGAGCCAACAAGTAATGAACCAACAGGGGCGCCTAATCCTTTAGATAAACAAATAGATACACTATCAAAATCAGCGGTTAATTCAGCTGCGGTAGTCTTCGAGTCAACTACCGCATTAAACAACCTAGCACCATCTAAATGTATGGCTAAATTATGACGATTAGCAATGGCTTTAACTTGCTGAGTATAACCTTTTGGTAAACTTCGACCACCATGGGTATTCTCTAAACATATTAATTTGGTTCTTGCGAAATGTACGTCTTTTGGCTTTATGGAGTTTTCTAATTCTGCTAAATCCATAGTTGCATTTTCATTAAGAACTAGAGGTTGAGGTTGGATACTACCTAAAACAGCTGCACCACCACCTTCATATAAATATGTATGAGCAGCGCTACCTACAATATACTCATCACCTCGACCACAATGAGAAAGTAATCCCATTAAGTTACTTTGAGTCCCTGAAGGGCAGAATACCGCGGCATCTTTATTTAGTAGATTAGCAGCAAATATTTCCAATTCATTTACCGTAGGATCTTCTCCATAAACATCATCGCCAACTTGTGTTGTTGCCATTAATTCGCGCATGTTCTGACATGGTTTAGTTACCGTATCACTGCGTAAATCGATTACTCCTGCCATGGGGTTTGTCCTCTTAGGGTTAATTTTTTACTAATATAATCTTCTCGGTTGGTATAACCGCCAGCTAAATGGCGAAATCCAGTAAAAGAGCTACGCGCGTGAAGAGCACGCCAATTATCAAACCAAACAGCACGCCCCGGTTGTAATTGGAAAGTCACTTGAAAATTTGGATCGTTAATTAATTGCTGAAATCTACCATAAGCTCGATAAAATACTTTTTGTTCAGCATTGCTTAACTTAAATGGACTACGGTCAAAATTATTAAAACAAATCTGCTCAAAGTTGCCGTTTTTATCCTCACGGATCACTGCATGTTTGCCCCTTAGTTGAATATCAGGTTCAATATAATGAGCAGGAACTTCTATTTGTTTTAAAATTTTATAGGCTTTTGGATCTTCATTCTTTATTGTTTCAGCAATCTTAAACCCGTCAGCAAACTGATTAAAGCCACCTTCACCATCAAATGCTAAGCAATGTAAGAGTTGTAATCCAGGGGGATCAATCGTGTAAGTGCCATCGGTATGCAAACCTATTCCTACACTTGTATATGCACTGTCACTGTGGGCTTCATTATTTGAAAAGTCCCACAAACCACCAAATACGGTTTCACGAATATATCCTACTTTCTCAAGTAAACTTTTCGTTGCTTCCATATCTGAAGGCATGTTTGAAAATGTTACTAATCCATATTTTTCTATAGCGTCTAATACAGGAATAAATTCTTTTTCGGATTGAATTATCTTATTAAAATCAAAATCAGGAATCTTATTTTGCATGTCACTTCCCCATAAATGGTAAGTGGGCAATTCATTAATGTTAAATTCCATCGTGTAAAGAAAGTCAGCACTAAATTCACTGACAACATTGTCCTTTATCCAGTTAATTGTTAACTGTTCACCATTATTTGTTATTTCTTGATGATTTATTTCAGGAGCGCTGGGCAAAGTAAAAGTGTTGAGATCTCTTTGTAATGTATTTGGGTTAATACTTGATGTGTCAGTACTGTGATCTCTTAACCAAAATAAACTAAATTGTGCTGTTTTATTATCAGAAAATGTTATCTCAATATAATCTTCAATGCACTCAGAGCGCTGAATAAGCATAAAATAAACTCCTTTGTTTATTTAACTTTAAGTTTTATTTTAAAAACGGTATAGGTTTTTAAAAACAAATACAATTGTTCAAATGAATTGCTCATATACAATGGGAACAGCTAAAATTTTAACCAAGAAAGTGAAGTTATTTTCAATTTGAATGTTAGGAACAACTGAACCTGTTAAAACAAATGATTTACAACATGTTCTTCAACAGGCGTTATACAACACTAACAAACATGAAGTAGGAACACCACTAGGAAATTAACAGCCATTGCTAAGGTATGGTAAATAGGTGGAAAGCAATTTAGATCATATTATAGAAAGCTACATCTGTAAATTTGATAGCATTTTTTACCTGTAATTTAAGTTAGTATTTATCTAAAGTAAGTTATAAATTATCTGATAATAAAAATGTGGGAACACGGCAAACCTTTTAGTTTAAACTTAAAGGTTTGCTTAAACGTTATTTTTAATGAATTGAAAAATATATGTCTAATATTTTACCTCAGTGGCAAACGATTATTGATCGTGAAGCTAAACAGCCTTATTTTATTGCTCTACAAGAGGAGATAAAAAAACAACGTCAATTATCTGAAGTGATCTTCCCTCTTGAAGAAGACGTTTATAATGCTTTTAAATATTGTGATCTCACCGATATAAAAGTGGTGATTTTAGGGCAAGATCCTTATCACGGTGTCGGGAAAGAGAATCAACCACAAGCACATGGTTTGGCATTTTCTGTTAATCCTGAAATCAAAACACCCCCTTCTTTAGTAAACATCTATAAAGAATTAAGCAATGATGTAGAAGGTTTCGTAATTCCTGAACACGGTAACCTTGAAAACTGGGCTAAACAAGGCGTTTTATTAATAAATACTGTACTAACGGTAAAGCAAGGGCAAGCTCATTCGCATTCAAAATTAGGGTGGGAGAAATTTACCGATGTGATGATTGATGAACTTAACCAAAAAAATGATGGATGTGTATTTCTTTTATGGGGTAGTCATGCACAGAAAAAAGGGAAAAGTATTGATCAGAATAAACATTGTATTTTAGCTGGGCCTCATCCTTCTCCTTTATCCGCTTATCGTGGTTTTTTTGGTTGTCAGCACTTTTCAATGGCGAATCATTGGCTCATTGAAAATAATAAAGAAGCTATTAACTGGGTGATACCTTCACTTGAAGAGGATAAGCAACAGCAACTCTTTTGAGCTAATACATACGTTGAATATTCATAAGTGAAAATATTTTCTATATTTACATTAAATTTATCTAAAACTAACTGAGATATTTTAAATATAAACATTAATTAGAATATATTTGCTAATTTAGTTATATATTTAGTTGTATATTGCTTCGCTAATGACTTTTGTTAGAATTACATTATTATAAAAGTCGCTTTTGGTGCTCACATGTCTCTAGAGAATTACTTCCTTCCTTTTCGTCGTAATGTAATAGGTAATGATTTAAAACACAGTATTAATGGTCAAAATTTGCCAATTATTTATGCTGACTGGACTGCGAGTGGGCGTTTATATCAACCAATCGAAGATTATATTACAAACACTCTTGGGCCTTTTGTTGCTAATACTCATACTGAAACTAACTTAACGGGTAGTGCAATGACTCATGCGTATCATGAGGCGCAACATTTAATAAAGAAACATATTAATGCGTGTGATAACGATGTGTTGATCACTGCAGATGCAGGTATGACAGGCGTAATCAATAAATTTCAACGTATCTTAGGTTTGAGAATTCCAGAGCGAATGCAAGAACAGGTAAGTTTTGAAGATTGTGATAAACCCGTAGTATTTATTACACATATGGAACACCATTCCAATCAAACATCTTGGTACGAATGTGATGTTACACTAGAAATAGTTGAACCAGACAGTAACGGTTTACCGTCTTTAGAGCATTTACAATTATTATTAGAAAAATACCAAGATAGAAAACTAAAATTAGGATCTTTTTCGGCGTGTTCGAATGTTACAGGGATTAAAACACCATACTATCAACTTGCTGAAATTATGCATGAACATGGGGGTTTATGCTTTATAGATTTTGCCTGTTCAGCACCATATGTTGATATTGATATGCATCCTACAAATCCTAAACAATCACTTGATGCAATATTTTTCTCGCCACACAAATTTCTTGGAGGGCCTGGAAGTTCTGGTGTTTTAGCCTTTAATAAAGCGCTTTATAAAAACAAAGTTCCAGATCACCCTGGTGGTGGCACTGTTACTTGGACTAACCCTTGGGGTGAACATAGCTTTTTCGATGATATTGCGCTTCGAGAAGATGGCGGTACACCTGGTTTCTTACAATGTATTCGTACAGCTCTTGCTATTAAAGTAAAAGATGCGATGGGTGTTAATAACATTACCTTACGCGAAAAAGAAATTACTGACTATGTAATGAGTAACTTAAGTAAAAATGAGCAAGTGGTAATGTTAGAGCCAAACATGAAAGATCGTTTAGCCATTGTTTCATTTTATGTTAGAGGAGCACATTATAATTTAGTGGTTCGCTTGTTAAATGATCGGTTTGGTGTGCAAACTCGTGGTGGTTGTTCATGTGCCGGAACTTATGGTCATATTTTACTTGATGTTGATCACGATACTTCTAATAAAATAACTGAAAAAATTAATTCAGGCGATTATGCTGAAAAACCAGGTTGGATCAGAGCTTCATTCCACCCAACGATGTCAGATAAAGAAGTTGAATTTGTGGTTAATGCTATTAATCAAGTTACTGAAAATATAAACGAGTGGGGTAAAGAATATCGATTTAATCCTGCTACAGGAGATTTTGAACATTGTAATTTAGATGTGATGTTTCCTGAACTACAAGGGTTTAATCCAATTTCATCAGACTCAAAGACTGAAAATTCACCTTCAATTATACAGCGTCTTTTTGGGTAATATACTTAACAATGACCAATGATTTTATTAATTTGATGAAATCATTGAGTCATTGGTCAAAGTAAATAATCATTTCAGCAGCAGTACAATGACATTCAATATCACATATCGTGCAGTCATAGCCTTGTAGGCTTGATTCAAGCCAGCGATCAGGGTGTTCTTTTACCAATTTACCACCACATTTAGTAAAATATTTTACTGCGCTATTACCAGGGCTTTCCATCCATAAATGGCTAACTCCTGCTTGCGACCCTTGTTTTTTTACGGCTGCTATAGCTAAGAAAAGTAACTCACTGCCTATGCCATATCCTCGATAGTTTTTGTCGACAGAGTTACACTTAAAATAACAAACCTTTGATGGCTCAATATTCCATAATTCAGGAGAGCTCCATTGATCCATTTGCCATTGTTTTGCTGAATAAGTAATGCGAAAGCCGACGATTTTATCACCATCATAGGCAACAAAACTTGCATTAATATTATTTTTTGTCCCTTTGTCTACCCATTCTTTGATGTTAACCAAATCAATATAGCCACCGCCATGAACCTCTGTGCCAAGCATTACACATGCTTCAAAATCTTCAGAAGTTAAGATTTTATATGTTATGGAATTTTTCATGTTTAATTTTATTGATATTTTACTCATTATTGTTAGTTTACCACTGTAATAATAACTTAGGTAAACTGATGTACGATCCATTACACGATAAATCTCCTGGTTGTGGAGAAAAATACCCTGATAGTTATTGGGCAAATATCTCTGGTACTGCACCCGACAATGAGGGGGTTTTAACTCAAGATATAGATGTTGATGTAGCAATAATTGGCGCAGGTTATACAGGGCTTTCATGCGCACTACATTTAGCTAGAGAGCATGGCATTAAAGCGCACATCTTAGAGGCAAATCAAACTGCATGGGGGTGTAGTGGCCGAAATGCAGGCTTTATATTGAAATCATCAGGCAGAAAGTCTTTTTCAACCATGCAAAAGCAATGGGGTGAAGAAGTAATGCGGGGTATTTATCATGAAATGGAAGCAGGAGTTCAAACGGTCAATGATTTAATTGGCGAAGGTATTGATTGTGATGTTCAAGATTTAGGTTATATAAAAGTCGCACATAAAAAGAACAAGCTTAAAGAGTTGGTTGATTTAGCTAAATTGCAAAAAGAAATGTTTGGCTATGATGTACAAATTTTATCTAAAGATGAATTAAATCAGCAGTATATGGATGATCATAACGCTTATGGTGCTATTCGTTATCAAGATGGTTTTGGCTTGAATCCATTGAAATTGGCATGGGGTTACCAAAGATTTGCACGTAAAGCAGGTGTTAGAATTCATTGTTCAACGCCTGTTACAGATTGGCAAGAAGGTAAACAACATCAATTAATCACGCCTTTAGGTATTGTGAAAGCCAAAAAAGTAGTGATAGCTACAAATGGCTATACCCCGAAAAATTTTAATAATTTAGTGGCAGATAGAACTTTGCCCGTCTTGTCACAAATTATTGTCACAGAACCTTTAAGTGATGATCAAATAGCAGCATGTAATTTTTTAACTTCAAATGTAGTGATGGACACTCGCGCGCTTAAATATTATTACCGTAAGTTGCCTGATAATCGATTATTGTTTGGTGGTCGGGGAGCTATTACAGGTAAGGGAGCAGAAGATCCTTATTACGCTAATCGTTTATTATCTGTGCTGAAAACCAGCTTTCCACCGCTTCAATCATTAAATATTGCCTATGCTTGGTCAGGGTGGATTTGTATGGCATTAGATGATTTACCGCACATATATCAAAACGAAGCAAATAATGTTTTTTATAGCATGGGATATTGTGGTTCTGGAGTATCATTTTCAGTACAAGCAGGTAAACGTTTAGCCGAGAAAGTAGCTGAAAAAGCAGTTCCACATTTGCCTTTATATGATAGTGCTCTACCAAAATTTCCTTTAGCGCCATTAAGGCGTGTTGGACAATGGGGGTATTTTCATTACGGAAAAATTAAAGATACGTGGTTTTAATTTCTACATGTTCTTTTAATCGGTAGACCCTTTGTTGTATTTAGCACTAACAAAGGGAACACCTGTTATATTTGAATTCAATTTTAATAAAGGTGTAACCTTCTAGACTATTCTTTATCAAGTAATTCCATTAACCCTACTAATGCAGCGAAAAGAACAGCGCCTACAGGCCAAATAATCCATGTTACTCCCCAGTTCATCGTCCATAAGCTCCAACCTAGATATACCGCTACTAACAATGGCCAATAAAATGCTGCTAGCTTTTCTGCACGTTTAGCACGCTTACTCTTTTCTGTTTCTATGAAATGATCTTTGAGAATGTTGTTGTAAGCATCGTATTTAGATGAAACGGGAGACACAATATAGATACCTACTGCTATTATGAGGAGCATTACGATTAACATTATTAGAATAATATCTGAGCCGCCAATAAACATACTAGTTAACATTAGCGGTACAAAACTGATAATGAAAAGGAATATACCAATTGATAGTCTAAGGTTATAAGTTGCTCTAAATTTTTGTAATTTATCTTTAAAAACACTGTGAACACCATAGGCTAAATCAAATTTTTCATCTTCTATTGGTGTTATATCACTCTCATATTGATTTGTTCGAATAAAAAAACTAACTCCAATAGAAACCATTATTAATACTCCGACAACTCCAATCGCTGCAGCAAGATTACCTGTGAGGTTCATTTTATTGGTTTCAGCTAAAGCCAAAAAGAAAAATAGTGGAATAACTGAGCAAACACAAAGCATAACGCCTTTAGTAATTAAGCTCGATACTTCCATTTTACTATCTACGTATTGCAACGCTTGTTCTAAGTTTATTTGAATGATGCCAGGCTCTTTACTTTCGTTAGTAGAGCCAGATACTTCTATATCATCTTTTAAGAGAAAGTCAGTTGAAACGTCAAAGATCTCCGCTAATATAATAACTTTATTTAAATCGGGTATGCTGTTGGCACTTTCCCATTTAGAAACTGACTGCCTTGAAACATTCATCTTTTCAGCCAGTTCTTCTTGCGACCAACCAAGCTGTTTTCTTAATTTGATAATCTTATCTGCTAATATCATTCTGTTAATTCCTTTATATATTTTTGAGTGGTAAGCATAAGAAATCAGGTAGTTGCAGACTAGCAAGTAAGATTGTTAATCTGTCAACCAGCGGTTGCGATTTAGATTATTTAGCTAAATTTAACGATTTATTTAGGTGCTAGCAAGTTAGTTTTAACTTTTTATCGATATAATCAATACATGCTTTTAAGCTTCTATTGATATGTTAACTTACAGATGAATCATTCA